>JALUJS010000476.1 GCA_027056825.1 Candidatus Krumholzibacteriia bacterium
AGGTGACACCACCCACCACTGCTTCGTCGAAGAACTTGTCCTTGTCGACGGTGGCGATCTTGTCGAACTTCCCACCGGAGCCGGACCGGTAGACCATGTACTCGGTGGCGCCCGGAACACGGGACCATTTCAGCCCCACCTTGCCCTTGACGAAGAACGCCGCCATCAGGCGGGGCGAATCCGCCAGCGCAGGCCCGGCCGACTGCATGACTATGGTCAGGGCGAACAATGCAGCGGCGGCGAACCCAATGCTTCTTTTCATTCCAACCATCCTTGGCCCTCCCCGGCAGCGGGAGAATGTTAATTCCAGAACGCACTCCATCACATCTGCGCACAGGTCTTGATTATATTTCAACAGAAACCACCACCTGAAGCAACGATGGTGACAACTTCATGACCCTATGAATATTGTGGGATATGCCTTAATAAAAAGCAAGTATTAATTTTTTGAACTATTATGCAAACAAAAAGAAGGAAAGTCGTCGATTTTCACAACTGAATCCAATAACCATTTAACAGCGCTGTTGTTCGGTTAACCCGAATTATTCATGAAGGAGCGTAGCGAGGATGAGGAAACAGCGCGACAGGAAAGGGGCCCGCAAGGATTTGCAAGGGTGGCGTACCCGGTGCGGTACGTTGACCGAGCAAATCCGAGAACGCCTTTCCTGTCGCGCTGGTAACCATCCGCAGTAGCTCCTTCATGAATGATTCGGGTTAACTGATTTGGAAATTTCAGAATCCATTCCTTTGCCCCCCATGGCCACGAAAACCCCCCCGCCATCATTGGCGGGGGGTCCCTACCAGACCATGCTTCAGGGTCAGCGCTTGCCGATCCCCTTCAGCGGCGTGGTGACCATGTAGTACATCAGCCACGCGAACACGGCCAGGCCCAGGCCGGTGGTCACCGCCGGAATGCCCGGATCCAGGGACGGCAGGGTGTTGCCGGCGGCCGGCCGGGCCGCCTTGATCCCGGTGAGGATCAGGGCCATGAGCGCCTCGCCGGCCACCAGGCCGCTGGCCAGGAGGATGCCCCTGTTCTCGCTCTCGGTCTCCTGCTCCGCCGTCAGTTCCCGCTTCCTGCGCAGGCGCAACGTGACGATCTTCGCCAGACCGCCGATGAAGATGGCAGCCGTCGAATAGAAAGGCAGGTACATGCCCACGGCGATGAGCATGGGCGCCGGGGCCCGGATCAGCAGGAGGGCCAGGCCGAAAAACACCCCCACGATGACCAGGGGCCAGGCCATGTCACCGCCCACGATACCCTTGGCCAGCATGGCCATCAGACCGGCCTGGGGCGCGGGCAGCGCGTCCGAGCCGATCCCCCCGCCGTACTTGTCCAGCATCATGATGGGGATGATCATCACCGAGGCCGCGGCGACCACCCCGATCATCTCGCCGATCTCCATCAGGCGCGGGGTGCCGCCCAGGATGTGCCCCACCTTCAGGTCCTGCATCATGTCCCCGGCCACGCCGCACGAGCAGCACACCACCGCCGCGACGCCCAGCACAGCCGTCACCCCGGGGCTGCCCTTGACCCCGACCACCAGCAGCAGCAGGGCGGCCACGATGAGGGTCGAGAGGGTCAGGCCGGAGATGGGGTTGTTGGACGAACCGATCAGGCCCACCAGGTAGCCGGCGATGGCCGCGAACACGAAGCCGGCGAAACCCATGACCAGGGTCGAGACCAGCGCCCCGATGATCTGCCTCCACAGGGGCAGATGCCCGTCCCCGCCGTGGTGGATGAAGTAGAAGTACAGGACGAACATGGCCACCATGCCCGCGCCCACGCCCAGGAAGATGGCCTTGAAGTCGATGTCCCGGCCCGTGCGCGGCACCCCTTCGGCGCCGCCGGCGCGGCTGATATCCGAAAAGGCCCGCCTGATGCCCCCGATGAGCTGGTCCTTCATCTTCCATAGGGTGGACACCGCGCCCACCAGCATGCCGCCCACGGCGATGGGCTTGACGTAGCTGGCGAACACGAGCTTGGCCAGGGCGATGTCGCCGGTCACCAGGTCGGGCCTGGCCGCCAACAACCCGTGCAGGTCCGACGGGTTCAGGTACACGATCAGGGGCACCAGCAGCCCCCAGGCGAACAGGGCTCCGCAGAACGTGATGCTGGCCAACTCGGGGCCGATGATGTAGCCCACGCCGAACAGGGCCGTGGAGATGCCCGGGCTCGTCAGCACCAGCCCTCCCTGGCCCGCGTGGGTGTAGAAGGGGTTCTTGTGGTCGATGAAACTCACGGCGCTGCGACCGAAGCGCACGAAGCCCTCCCAGCCGGTGCGTATGATCCCGAACTCGCCCAGGGCCAGCACGGCCGCGCCCACCAGGCCGCTGTTCAGGACCATGCGCGCCCCGGCGCCGCCTTCCTGGCCGGCCTTGTGGATTTCGCCGCAGGCCACGGACTCGGGAAACGGCAGTCCCGACTCCTCCACCAGGATGCGCCGCAACAGCACCACGAACAA
>JALUJS010000477.1 GCA_027056825.1 Candidatus Krumholzibacteriia bacterium
GGACAACCGCCGCCGCGTGGACGAGCTCTCCGGCGGCAGGATCGGCTACCTGCACATGCCCAACACCGCCGTGGGCGGGCAGCAGGGCTTCGCCAAGGGCTACTATCCGAACCTCCGCAAGGAAGGTCTGATCATCGACGAGCGTTTCAACGGCGGCGGCTTCATCCCCGACTTCTTCATGAACATCCTGCGCCAAAAGCTGGTGAACCTGTGGAAGCCCCGCTACGGCCAGGACTGGCGCACGCCCGGCAGCGCCTTCGCTGGCCACATGGCCATGCTGAGCAACGGCTACGCCGGCAGCGGCGGCGACGCCCTGCCCTACTACTTCAAGCACTACGACCTGGGCCCGGTGATCGGCAAGCGGACCTGGGGCGGACTGGTGGGTATCAGCGGCGGCCTGCGCCTGATGGACGGCGGCGCGGTGACCGTGCCCGCCTTCGGCATCTTCGACCTGAACGGCAAGTGGGACGTGGAGAACCACGGGGTGGACCCGGACATCGACCTGGACAACCTGCCCGAGGACGAGATGGCGGGCCGCGACCCGCAGCTCGAGAAGGCCGTGCAGGTCTTGCTGGAGAAGATCAAGACCGAACCGGTGAAGATCCCGACCGTGAAGTCGTTCCCGCGCGACAAGAACTGACCGCTTCGGTTATCATCGGCGGCGCCGTTCCTCCGGGGGGCGGCGCCGTTTTTCTTAACCGACTGGAGGTTGCCGCATGGCTCGCAACGTCGAGATCAAGGCCCGCCTGCAGGAGCCGGACGCCGTGGCCGCCCGCGCCCGCGAACTCGCCGACGGACCCGGGACGGTCATCAAGCAGAAGGACACCTTCTTCATCTGCCCCGCGGGCCGGCTCAAGCTGCGCGAGTTCGGTGACGGCACCGGCGAGTTGATCTTCTACCGGCGCCCCGATCGTACCGGACCCAAGGTCTCGGACTACGCCCTGGCCCCCACCCCGGACGCCGCGGCATTGCTGGCGGTGATGAAGGCCGCCCTGCCCGTGCGCGGCGTGGTGGCCAAGACGCGCACCCTGCTGATGTGCGGCCGCACCCGCATCCACCTGGACGAGGTGGAGGGCCTGGGCCCGTTCCTGGAACTGGAAGTCGTCCTACGTGAAGGCGAGGCGGTGGCGGACGGGGAAGCGGAGGCGCGGCGACTGTTGGCCGGCCTCGGCGTCGCTGAAGACGACCTCGTCGAAGGCGCGTATATCGACCTGCTGGCATCCGGCCCTAACCCGGAACCTCACCGATCATGAAGGTGTAGGAACACTATCCCCTGCTTTCATCCCGCACCATCGCCCAGGTTGCAGAAAGGGCGGTCATCATGAAACTCTTCACTCTCCTTGTTTCCGGTTGGATGCTCCTGGTTCCTGCCTCCATCCTGGCAGGCGCCTGGCCCGGCCCCGCGGAGGAACCCGCCTACTCCCTGTTGGATTCCCTCATCGTGGCTGATGCCGACATCGACCTTCCGGCCGACGCCCAGAAAATGAGCACAGCCCTGTGGCGGGAATTCGCCACAGCGGGGAGCAACCTCCCCTGGTCACGGATCACCGTCCCTGTTCATGCCGACGCCTGGGCCCCATTCCGGGACAGACTGCTGGCCAAGGCGGAGGAAACTTTCCCGGATGACGGGAGCTTGGACAAAGTGCTCATCCGGATCGAAAATTCCGAGGGGTGGTCCGAGGGGAATTCACCCATCCTCCCCCGGGCCGCTTTCCGGACCGAATACCAGGGTCGAAGGGTATGGGTCATCGTCTGTAGCTATGGCATCCGGCTTTACACCAACACCCAGAACTCGCCCCCGGCCCATCTGGATCACACCGTTGTCTACGCCATCGACCCGGAAACCATGGAAATGGTAGGCCACGCGACCTGCAGGTAGGAATCAGCGCTACTGCCGCTTCTTCTGGATCTGCTGCAGGAGCCGCGCGATGTCCTGGTTGTCCGGGGCCAGGCGCGCGGCTTCGCCCAGGTCGTCCGCCGCACGGTCCAGGTCGCCCCGGTGCATGTACATCAGGCCGCGGTTGTACCAGGCGGTGGGCAGGCCCGGATCCAGGGTGATGGCGCGCGACAGGGCCTGTTCCCCTCCTGCCGGATCGCCCATGGTCACCAGCACCAGGCCCAGGTCGCTCCAGGCGCGGGCGTTGTCCGGATCAAGGTCCACGGCCTCGCGCAGATGTTGCAGGGCCTCGTCATAGCCCTCTTCCAGGATGAGCTGGTGGCCCAGTTCCGCCTCGAGTTCCGGATCCCTCACGCCCAGGGTTTTGAACTCCTGCTCCGCGCGCCGCAGGTCCACCAGGGCGCGGCGCGTCTCGCCGGCGGCGGCGAAGATCAGGCCTTTGGTCTTGCGGGCCCAGGGGGCGTCCAGTCCCATGCGGATGCACATCCCGGCGGCGTTGACGGTCACACCGGCCCAGCGGTCGCGCCCGGGGCCATCCGGCGCGGCTTTGAAGTGGTCATAGGCCAGGGCCGTGTAGGACGAGAGCGAACCGGTGACGTAGGCCCCCTCCATCCCCGTCCACACCGGCAGCACCGAGGCCCGCGGACCCGGCGCAAGGCGCGCGTGATCCGTCTGGCCGAGACAATCGACATCCCCCAGAGGCATGTTCGCGGCCGATTCCTGGTACCAGCGGCGGGCATAGGACCATTCGCCCAGCCGTTCGGCGATGCGGGCCATGTCGCGCCAGCACTCGCTCTGGAACACGCCGCGCGGGATCAGGGTCGCGACGAAGCTGAAGGCCTCACGGTCGAGGCCGCGCGAGATTTCCAGGCAGGCCTCGATCCAGGCCGGCTCGGTGGCGTACTCGTCGGCCAGGCGGATGTCACGGGCGATGGCCCGGGCCCGGCCCGCGTTGCCCAGGCGGGCTTCCAGCAGGCCGGTGATCACGCGCGCCGCGTCGTTGCCCGGCTCGGCGTCGTACACCGCCTTGGCCCAGCGGTAGCTCCTGGTCCATTCCCCGCGGTCGTAGTGGTGCCAGGCCCGCAGCAGGGAGAGGCGCCGCGCGCGGGCCTGGATGAGATCGGTGGCGGAGGGATCGACGGGATGGGCGATGGCCTTGCCGGCCCGGTCCAGGGCCTCCTCGGTGCGGGCGTCCTCGGCCACCCGGCGCAGGATGGCGGCCAGGTCCAGCCAGGCGTCCGCATTGCCCGGATCGGCGGAGACGGCCTGATCCAGAAGGGTCAGGCGGTCCTGGGTCCCGGAAACATTGCGCGCGCGCGCCAACAGGACGGCGGATTGCCGGGTGCGCCGGACCTGTTCCTCCTCCGGCAGGGCGCGGAACAGCTCGAGGCTGATGACCGAACGGTCGGGGCCGAAGACCGTGAGGGTGGATTCCGGACAACCGGTGGTGGCCGGTCCCCCGCAACCGGACGCGCCCAGGAGCATGGCTCCCAGGGCCAGCGCCGCCACGGCGGCTGACCGCACCGGTCGGGATGTCCGGTCATGTCCAGGCACGGGCAACTCCTTCGGGTCGGGGGCGGGCGCCGGGCCTACTTGTGGAACAGGCGGTCGAGCCAGTTGCCTTTCTGGACATCCTCGGTGCAGACCACCGGCACCGAACCCAGGACATGGCCCTCGAAGACCGCTTCCGCCCGACCGACCTCTTCGCCGGCGGCCACCGGCGCCGTGATGCGCTCCGGCAGATCATAACGCAGGGTGACCTGATCGCGGTAGTCCCGCAGCACGCTGACGGTCAGGGGCGCGCCGTAGGCCAGGGCGGCTTCCTTCCGCTTGCCTCCGGACACGGGCCAGGGGCGGGGCACCGGTTCGCCCGCCTTTGCGACCATCTCCACCAGGGCGTAGGCGTTGAAGCCGTAGCTCAGAAGGCGCGTGGTCTCGGTGGCGCGGGCCTTGTCCGAGGAACAGCCCATGACCACCGAGATCAGGCGCTTGCCCTTCTGGATGGCCGTGGCCGTCACGCAGAAGCCGGCCGGGCCGGTATAGCCCGTCTTCAGGCCGTCCAGTCCGCGGTACTTGCCCACCAGCTTGTTGGGATTGGTCAGGATGAACTTGCCGTCCCGGAAGGGCGCGTGGGCCGTGGACGCCCACTCCAGGGCTTCCGGGTGTTTGATCAGTTCCCGCGCCAGCAGGGAGAGATCCCGCGCGGTGGTCAGGTCGGGTTTCTGACCCCAGCCCGGCGGCAGGCCGTGGACCGAGTGGAATTCCGTGTCCTCCATGCCCAGTTCGCGCGCGCGCATGTTCATCAGGTCCACGAAGGCCTCGGTGGATCCGGCCACATGTTCGGCCAGGGCCACCGCCGCGTCGTTGGCCGAATGGATCGCCAGGGCCATGAGCAGTTCGCGGACGGTGAAGACCTCGCCCTGCTTCAGGTAGACCTGCGACCCGCCCATCTTGCTGGCCTTGGCCGAGACCTTGATCTTGTCCTCGAAGCCCATGTCGCCTTCGGCCACGTGTTCCAGGACGATCAGCTCGGTCATCATCTTCAGCATGGAGGCGGGTTGGCGCCGATCGCGCTCGTGGTAGGCCACCAGGGGCCAACCGGTGTCCGCGTCGATGACGTAGGCGGCCTTGAAATCACCGGTCAGGGTGGCCGGAGGGGGCGGACCGGCCGGATTCACGGCGGTCTGGCCGGTCTCGGCGGCAGCGGGTTCGCAGATGGCGGCGGTGGTCATCAGGGCCGGCGCCATCGCCGCCAGCGCCCAGATCAGCAGGGTCTTGAACATCCTGTTCATCGGAGGCTCCATCCGGGGTCGGAGATGATTGTGCTGATCCACATAATGCACCCGATCCTCCCCGGTTGCCACGACAAGATTCCTTTCCACATGACAGATTCTGGTTTCCCGGGACGTTGTGGGGAATAATGACAGAAAATCCTCAAATTTCGGAATTCCCACCCGATCAGTGGATCAGTATTCAAACCGGATGTGGACTGCCGGGACTGGAGGATACCATGAGTCTGCGCGCGAAGCTTACCCTTCCCATTGTCGTCACGCTGACGCTGGCCTGTGTTTTCGTGGTGATATCGCTGACCGGACGCATATCCGGGATGGTCAACCACAGTCAGGACCAAGCGGTCCAGTTGGCGCAGAAGAATCTCGATGACCTTATCGTGGGCAAGGTCCATGAATTCGAATCCCACCAGGCCAACATGCAAGGCCGGGCCCTGGCCGTAGCCTCTCTCTTTTCCCGCCTCCCCGCAGTGCAGGAAAGCTACCGCCTGGCGGCCCGGGGGAACATGAACGACGAGGCCGATTCCCTGTGCCAGGCGGCCCGGGACCGGCTGCGCCGGGAAATCGCCCCCTTCGCCGCGGGTTACAGGGAGCAGACGGGCGCCAAATCCCTGCGTCTGCACTTCCACCTGCCCACCGTCCGCAGCCTCGTCCGCTGCTGGCGCGACGGATGGCAGACCAAGCGCAACGGCAAGAAGATCGATGTTTCCGACGACCTTTCCTCCTTCCGCAGGACCGTGGCCGAGGTCAATCGCACCCACAAACCGGTAACGGGGATCGAGATCGGACGAGGCGGCTTCGCCGTGCGCGGCCTCTGCTCCATCGACGACGATGACGGCACACATCTCGGCTCCGTTGAGGCCCTGGCGGACTTCCTGCCCATCCTGGACATGATGAAGAGTGATGACGGCATCGAATACGGCGTGTTCATGTCCGCGGATTATCTGCCCACCGCCACCAGGCTCCAGGATCCCCAGAAGAACCCGGTCCTGGCCGGGCAGTTCGTCTTCTGCGCCGCCACGGACAGGGAGGGCATCCTGACCCGGGCCGATCCCGCCCTGCTGTCGGAGGGGTTGTCGGGCCTGGCCCGGAAGCGGTCCGGCAGTCGGGAGCTTGTGGCCTACCCCATCCGGGACTTCTCCGGAAAACCCGTCGGCGTTCTGGCCATGGACGTGGACATCAGCAACACGCAGGCCGCAATCGCCGCCATCAAGGATGACGGCGCCGCCACCATGAGCAGCCTGCGCCGGGACATGATCCTGGGCAGCGCCCTGGTGCTGGTGCTGGTTATCGGCATGATCACCATCAACCTCAAACGGGTGGTCGACGGTCTCAACCGGGCCATCCGGAACCTGTTGGCCCGTTCCTCGGCCATCAATTCCGCCAGCAAGGAAATCGCCGCCAGCAGCGAGGAGGTCGGTTCATCGGTGAACAACCAGGCGGCCAGCCTGCAGAACATCCACGGCTCGCTCGACCTCATCCTCCAGGCCTCCCGCGACAACTCCAACCTGTCGGCGGAGGTAAGCCGACAGGCCGACGGCGCCAAAAGCGCCGCCACCAGCGGCATGGAAGCCATGGACCTCATGAAGGACAGCATCGACCGCATCAAGGTTTCCGCCGACAAGACCGCGGACATCATCCAGACCATCGACGATATCGCCTTCCAGACCAACCTGCTGGCCCTGAATGCCGCCGTCGAAGCCGCACGGGCCGGCGAGGCGGGCAAGGGGTTCGCCGTGGTGGCCGAAGAGGTCCGCAACCTCGCGCAACGCGCGGCCCAGGCCGCCCGCGACACCTCGGCCATGATCCAGGAATCGGTGGACAGGACCGCCGAGGGCGTCCAGGTCACCAAGAACGTCAGCCAATTCCTGCAGGACATCGATGGCAGGGTTTCCGCGGTAGGAGACCTGGTCAAGCAGATGGAAGAGGCCAGCAGGAAGCAGGCCGAGGACATCGCGAGGATCGGCAAGGACATCGAGGCGGTCGACAGGAACACCCAGTCCAACGCCGCCATGAGCGAGGAGACCGCCGCCGCATCCGGGGATCTGCACGAGCAGGCGGTGAAGATCGACGCGGTGGTCGCGGATCTCGTGGCCATGATCAACAGTGGACCCCACCCGGAGGTGAAGGCGTGAAATCCCGCATCCTGGTACTGGCCGCCGTTGCGGTCCTGATCGGCCCGGCCATGTCCGCCGTGGCGGGCGTCGCCGTCTATCCGAATCCCCAGGACAAGGAAACGAAGGTCCTGCTCTCGGGGTTCGCCCAGATCGAGATGCGCGCCGGCGACGGCAACAGCGCCGAGGGCGGCGTTCTTTTCCAGGCCCAGCGCCTGCGGTTGGGCGCCATCTACGTGCACCAGCCCTGGTTCGGGAAGCTGCTGGTGGACTTCAACCAGTCGGCGACATCCAGGGACGGCGGCCTGCCCAAGCTGATCAAGGATGCCTTCGCCGGCTACCGTTTCAGCGACGCGGCCTTCGTGCGCATGGGCATGATGAAATCCCCCGTGGGGATGGACTTCACCACCTCGGGCTGGGACCTCGACATCATCGAGCGCAACAAGCTGGAAAAGGGCCTGGTCCTGGAGCGCGCCTTCGGGATCATGCTCAGCGGAAGGCAGATCGGCGGCGCCAAGGCCGACCCCAAGCGTATCCGCGGCACCGAGGTCGGTCACGAGAAGCAATCCGGTTACGGGTTCGGCTACGATGTGGCCATCTTCAACCCTGCCGGGCGCAGCGGCGCCGTGGTGTGGGACGATTCCCAACTTGGCGACGCCAACGCCTATGCCGCCCGCGTGCACTATGACCACGGTTGGCCGCTGCACCTGGAAGCATCATACGGGGTTTCCCAGGAAGCCGGCGGCGTCGGCACCGGGGATTACGAGGTCTTCGACTTCGGTTTCGACTCCGGTCTCCGGAACCGCAGCCTGACGCTGAAGGGCGAGTACATCAGCGGCGCCTCCATCAAGGGGGAGGATGGCTGGGACCAGGACACCTTCGTGGGCACGTGCGGTCTGCTCGTATCCCCACAGGTGGAGCTGATGGCCAAGCATTACGCGGCTTCTGCTTCGCGCGCGGGTGTGGACACGGACCTGGGGAACACCTACCTGGGCGTGAACCTGTTCATCGCTCCCCTTTCCTCATCACCGACCAAGCGTCAGTCCCACCGCATCCAGGTGTTCTACGTCGCGGTCAGTGGGGACGGCGCTGACTTCAACGGTATCAAGGGCATGACCGACGACGGCGTGGCCATGCAGTGGCAGTGGAAATTCTAGAATTATCGCCCTGATGGGCCGGGCCCGGCCGGGCCCGGTCAACCCCTCCGCCACACGAACACGCTGCCCCTGGATTCCGTCGGGTCGAAGGTGTTCTCGGCGAAATCGGCGAAGTGGCCCAGCAGCTCGAAACCCGCCGCCTGG
>JALUJS010000478.1 GCA_027056825.1 Candidatus Krumholzibacteriia bacterium
GTCCTGCAGCGCAACGCCGTGGTCTCGGCCCTGTGGCTGGTGTTCACGTTCCTGTGCGCGGCCGGCCTGTTCGCCGTCCTCGGCGGCCCCTTCCTGGCGATCATGCAGGTGCTGGTCTACGCCGGGGCCATCATGGTGCTCTTCCTGTTCGTGATCATGATGCTGCAGGGGCCCGTCCTGGAGGGCGAGCGCAGGCTCATGCACCCGGCCCTGTGGCCCCTGATCGCCGTGCCCCCGGTGGCGGTCCTGGTCATGATCATCGGCTACCTGCGCGGCGACCGGCAGGTGGCCTTCGCCGGGCCGGCAGCCGACGGCTTCGGGACGGTCGAACATGTGGCATCGCTGCTGCTGGGCCGCTACGTCTTCGCCTTCGAGATGATTTCCATCGTGCTGCTGGTGGCCCTCATCGGCGCCCTGGCCCTGGGCCGCGGGGAAAGGACACTGCCGTGGAAATAACCCTGACCCACTACCTCGTGCTCGCGGGACTGGTCTTCATCACCGGCATGGTGGGCTTCATCGTCCGCCGCAACGCCCTGGTGATGATGATGTGCATCGAACTGATGCTGTGTTCCGTGAACATCGTGTTCGCCGCCTTCTCCCGCCTGCACGGGAACGCCGGCGGGCACGTCTTCGTGCTGATGAACTTCGCCGTGGCGGCGTCCGAGGCCGCCATCGGTCTGGCGATCCTGGTGGAGATCTACCGCCGGCGCCGCACCGTCAACGTGGATGACCTGAAGACCCTGATGGAGTAGTGCCGTGCAGAGTGAAATCCTGTTGAGATGGATCGTGCTGGTGCCCCTGCTGGGGGCGGCGGCCAACGGTCTGCTGAACCGGCGGCTGTCCAAGCGCGTCGCGGGGCTCATCGCCTGCGGTTCCGTCGCCGCCAGCTTCGTCATGTCCGTGGCGGTGTTCATGCGCCTGGTCGGAATGGACCCGGAGGCGCGGCTGGTGCGCGACATCGTGGGAACCTGGATGCGGATCGGGTCCTTCGGCGTGGACATCGGCTTCGCCATGGATCCCCTGGGGGCGGTCATGGCCCTGGTGGTCACGGGGGTCGGCCTGCTGATCCACGTCTACTCGCTGGGCTACATGGCCCATGACGACGGCTTCCAGCGCTTCTTCGCCTACCTGAACCTCTTCATCTTCGCGATGATGACCCTGGTGCTGGGGGAGAACCTCCTGATGCTCTTCGTGGGCTGGGAGGGCGTGGGGCTCTGCTCCTACCTGCTGATCGGGTTCTGGTTCAACGAGGAGGCCAACGCCTCGGCGGGCAAGAAGGCCTTCATCGTCAACCGCATCGGCGATTTCGGCTTCCTGATCGGCATGTTCCTGATCGCCACCAACCTGCTGCCCCACCTGGGCGCGGGGGAGGGCGTGTTCAGCTTCGCGGTCCTGCGCCACCACGCGCACGTTCTGGCGCCGGCGGCCACGGCCATCTGCCTGCTGCTGTTCGTGGGCGCCACCGGCAAGTCCGCGCAGATCCCGCTGTACATCTGGCTGCCCGACGCCATGGCCGGTCCCACGCCGGTCAGCGCCCTGATCCACGCCGCCACCATGGTGACCGCCGGCGTGTACATGATCGCCCGCCTGAACTTCCTGTTCGTGCTTTCGCCCACCGCCCTGGCGGTGGTGGCGGCCGTGGGCGCGGTGACGGCCATCTTCGCCGCGACCATCGCCCTGACGCAGAACGACATCAAGAAGGTGCTGGCCTATTCCACCGTCAGCCAGCTGGGCTACATGATGCTGGCCTGCGGCGTGGGGGCCTTCGCCGTCGGCATCTTCCACGTCATGACCCACGCCTTCTTCAAGGCCCTGCTCTTTCTCGGCTCCGGTTCGGTGATCCACGCCATGAGCGACGAACAGGACATGCGGGTCATGGGCGGGTTGCGGAAGAAGATGCCGGTGACCTACGCCACCTTCATGACCGCCACCCTGGCCATCGCCGGGATCTTTCCCCTGGCCGGGTTCTTCAGCAAGGACGAGATCCTCTGGAAGGCGTGGGAGAGCGGGAACACGGTGCTGTGGGCCATCGGCTTCCTGGCCGCGGGCCTGACCGCCTTCTACATGATGCGCCTGGTGGTGCTGACCTTCTTCGGCGAGAACCGGGCCAGCGCCGAGGTCAAGAGCCACATCCACGAATCCCCGGCCACCATGACGGTGCCCCTGGTGATCCTGGCGGTGCTCTCGGTGGTCGGCGGCTGGATCGGCTGGCCGCACTTCATGGGCGGCGGAGCCTGGTTCGAGGGCTGGCTGGAACCGGTGTTCGCCGGGGCCCACGGCGGTGCCCACCACGCAGCCGAGGCCGCCCACGCGTCCACGGGCATGGAGTGGACCCTGGCGGTGATCTCGGTCCTGTGGGCGGCCCTGGGGCTGTTCTTGGGCTGGGTGGTGTACCTGCGCCGCACCGGCATCGCCGACGCCTTCCGGAAGGCGGGCGGCGGCTTCGTCTACCGTCTG
>JALUJS010000479.1 GCA_027056825.1 Candidatus Krumholzibacteriia bacterium
GCAGATCTTGTCCAGGTGATCGATCTCCTTGGCCAGCTTCACCGACAGGTTGCCCTGCAGTTCCGGGGACTGGCTGACCATGGATTCGGCGATGACAAGCTCGCCGATGGTCTCGATGAGGCGATCGAGGCGGTCGGCGTCCACGCGCACCGCCTCTTTCATCTTCACGGGCGCCCGCCGGGCCTTGGCCGCGTTCGACCCGCCGGAACCAGGGGCCTGCGCGGCGGCGGACGGAGCCGGATCCGCGGGGACGGCGGACGCTGCGGGGACCGTCTCCGGCCCGTCCACCTTGGCGGCCGGCTTCGCGGCTACCGTGGGCGCCTTCTTTTTCTTCTTCATATTGCCCAGGGGGATAAAGCCCGAACTCCCGACGGCCGGCGGGGCCGTTTCCGCATCCGGTTCGGGTGCCGCGGGCTCGGGTTCCGGCTCTGCGGTGGGTTCCGGCTCCGCGGCGGCTTCCGGTTCCGCAACCGGCGCGCCCCCCTCCGTGACGGCCAGCAACCGGCCCATCAGCATCGGCAGTTCGTCCTCCCGGACCAGGTGACCGTCGTTCCCCAGGGCCTCGGCGACCCCGTGGATCAACCGCTTCATCATATCCACCGAGGCGAACACCAGGTCCATGGTTCCGCCCTGCAGGGCGATCTCCCCCTTGCGCACCATGTCCAGCAGGTTCTCGGCCTTGTGGGCCATGTCCTTCACGTGGTCCAGTTCGATGAAGCCCGCCAGGCCCTTGATGGTATGGAAGGCGCGGAAGACCGCATTGAGGGCCTCGGTGTCCCCCGGATCATCCTCCAGGGTCAGCAGATGGCCCTCCGAGGCGTTCAGGTGCTCGTCCGCCTCCTGGATGAAATCGTGGATCAGGTCCACGTCCCCTTCCAGCAGGTTCTTCCGGGTGTAGTCGGCGATCTCCACCGGCTGCGGCGAGGCGGCAGCATCCGCGGCCACGCCCGCAGCCGGGTCCGCCGCGCGTGCCGCCTGTTCCTGCGCCCGGTCCGCACCGCGCCGCAGGGTCTCCATCACCTCGGAGGCCGCCACGGGGGCAGGGCCGTCTCCCCTGACCTGGTTGAAGCGGGCCAGGAGCCAGTCCTTGACCGCCAGCAGACGGTCGATGCATTCGGCCACCGCTTCGTTCTGGATCATGTCCTCGGTGGCGTGGCACAGTTCGGCCACGTCGTCGAAACCCAGCAGGCCCGACTCCCCCTTGAGGGTGTGGAAGAAGCGCTTGAGATCGTCCAGCTGTTCCGGACCCGGCTCATTCTCCATGTCCAGCAGCTCGTTCTCGATCTCGCCCAGCGTATCGATCTGACGGGTCAGGAATTCGTTCAGGATGGATTCATCGCTGAGGATGCCCGGTTCGTTCGGATCCGCGTCCTCGGCCGCCGCCGGTTCCACGGGAGCCCCCAGCCCCAGGGCCTGCTCGATGGCGGCGATGTGCTCGCGGATCTCCTGTTGCAGATTCCAGTACGACTCCGGGTCGTCGAACTCCCCGATGCGCACCGCGTGGCCCCGGCACGCCGCCGCCAGGGCGTCCTCGCCGACCTCGTGCAGGTAGACCGCCATTTCCCCGCAGATCTCGGCCATGCCTTGAAGGTTCTCCGGCAGTTCCTGCTCCAGGAGTGCGCTGAGTTCAACCAGTCTGGTTTTGATATGCTCTTTGGCCATGGAGGATCCACCCTGTCCCGGTCACGCCTTCTGCCTTGTCATCTCACCGTCACAAAATAAGTTACGGAAGATGAAACCACGTTTCCTTCGCATTTTCGACCCCACCGGAGGGGGCCTTAAGGGAAACTTCAATGGCACCATGGGCAACATGCATGCCAAAAGGAGAGGTCGGAATGGGGATCAGGAAGAGGGGGCGATGCGGCGCACAATCTTCAGGCGCATGCGCCAGTAGCCGTCCCGCAGGTCCGCGTACCGGACCCGGCTCTTTCGTCCCGGCGCATGGATGAAGCGGTCATGCCCCACGTAGAGGCCCACGTGGTCGATGCGCATGCCCGAAATGGCAAAAAAGAGCAGGTCGCCCGGTTGCAGGTCCCGCGTAGAGACCTCGTGACCGGCCCGGGCCTGCTGGGTGGTGACCCGCGGAAGCTCCACGCCCAGGCTCCCGTACACGAAATAGACCAGGCCGCTGCAGTCGAACCGGTCCGGGCCGGATGCGCCCCACTGGTAGGGCTTGCCGAGCTGGTCCTCGGCCAGGGCCGCCGCCCGCACGCCCAGGGTCATGGTCTCCGGGGTCGCTTCCAGGGTGGTTCCGGGCTCCGGCCGCATCTCCCGCTCCGCGGCAGGGGGACCGGAGAGGTCCGCGCCCGGGGGCGGCGGAGTGACCACGCGCTTGGGCGAGCATCCCCCGAGGAAGACCCCGATCACCACGGCCACGGCGGCGGACCGGGCGTTGGGGATCCCGGGCAGCGTCCATTTTCGTGCCTTTTCCGTGGGCATGGTTTCCCTTCGCTGG
>JALUJS010000480.1 GCA_027056825.1 Candidatus Krumholzibacteriia bacterium
ACCTGGGCCGGAATACCGTCTCCTGGTTGGGACGCTATGACCAGTCCGGCCTGGGAGGAGGGCGCCTGGGCCTCCACCTGGTGGTGCGTGGTTTTGATGGTCCCTACCTGAAGGGCTGGGCTCCCCAGGGCGGGGTCTCGGTGTCCCGCGGGGCCGACCGTTACACGCTGGACGCCGGGGGATATGTCTACGACGGGGTCGACGGCGGCAGCGGCCGGAGCAACGCCTGGGCCCGCCTGGGCTGGTCCCGGGACTTTGGTCAGGGCTGGTCCGGAGCCGCGGAATACCGGCGGGACTGGGGCGACGACATCGTCGGCGGCCATTGGTACCTGGACGTGCACCACCGCTTCTGAAGGGAAATCCATGGAGGCGTTGCTGGAAAGATCCTTGATCTGGACCGTGGTCCTGGCGGCGGTGGCCACCTATGTGCTGGTCTACACCGTGCGCTTCCGGCGTTCCCGCGCCCAGGCCGCCAGACGCCTGGAACAGAACCACGAGCTGGGCATGGACCGGCCGCTGGGCCAATACCCCCTGGTGGATTCGAACCGCTGCATCGGGTGCAGCACCTGCGTGGACGCCTGCCCGGAGGGGGACGTGCTGGGCATCGTCTCGGGAAGGGCCGTGGTCATCAACGGCGCCCGTTGCATAGGTCACGGCGAGTGCGCCGAGGCCTGCCCGGTGGGCGCCATCCGGGTGGGATTGGGCGATATCACCAAGCGGGACGATATTCCCCTGCTGGACGAGGACCATCAGACCACCGTGCCGGGTCTCTACATCGCGGGGGAGTTGAGCGGATTCGCCCTGATCCACAATGCGGTTCAGCAGGGCGTGGCCACTGCCCGGGCGGTGGACCGTTCCCTGAAGGCCGAGGGGCCGCGCGGTCCCGACCGGTTGGACCTGGTGGTGGTGGGCGCGGGGCCGGCGGGCATGACGGCCGCCTTGACGGCCCTCGAATCCGGCCTGTCCTGCGTGGTGCTGGACCAGCAGGGCGCCGGCGGTACCATTCTGCAGTATCCGCGCCGTAAACTGGTCATGGTGCAACCGGTGGAGATCCCAGGCTACGGCCTCCTGGACCGGCGGGAGTATTCCAAGGAGGACCTGCTGGAGATCTGGGAACGGTTGCACAGGACGCGGGGTCTGGATATCAGGGTCGGGGTGCGCGTGACGGGGATCCAGGGCGAGCGCGGGAATTTCCAGGTGCAGACCGGCGGGGAGTCTTTCTCCTGCCGCCGCGTGATCCTGGCGCTGGGCCGGCGGGGAACCCCGCGGCGCCTCAACGTGCCCGGTGAGGATCTGCCCAAGGTGGCCTACAAACTCATCGATGCCGAGGCCTACAAGGGCCGCCGCGTGCTGGTGGTCGGCGGTGGTGATTCGGCGGTGGAAGCGGCCATGGGCCTGGCCCACCAGCCGGATTGCCAGGTCACCCTTTCCTACCGCAAACCCGAGTTGCTGCGCATCAAGCAGCGCAACGCCGAGCGCATCGCACCGCTCATCAGGGACGGCCGCATCAATTTCCTGGGCGCGACCAACGTGACGGCCATCAAGGAGGACGTGGTCACCCTGGAGGGGCCGGACGGACCGGTCATCCTGCCCAACGACGAGGTCTTCATCATGGCCGGGGGCATTGCGCCCTTCGGCCTGCTGCGCGGGATGGGCGTGTGCTTCGGCGGCGACCAGAAGGACATGCAAAGGTCCGCAGGCCGCCCGGCGGCGGCTCCGGCCTGAAATCGGCTGTTACCGTACGTTCCCCGGCCTCTTCCCCGCCGGGGGAAATTCCACCGACAACGCGGGGTTGAAGGAAATGGGCCGGCAGCGCCAGGAATGGCCGCCGACATGCCGGGATAGGCGTTCCCGGATCTGGCGGGCGGTGCTATGTTGAGCCCCGAAGGAGGTTCTCGATTTGCGGTTTGAACCCATCGGCATCATCCATTCCCCGTTCACCACCACCGAGGGCATGCCCATCCAGCCGGCCGGGGCGAGGGATGTCCGCGGCACCGTCGAGATCGATCCGCGGTACCGGGACGGCCTGGCCGACCTCGACGGCTTTTCCCACCTCATCCTGCTCTACCATTTCCACCGCAGCGAAGGGTTCGCGCTGAAGGTCGTGCCCTTCATGGACACGGCCGAGCGGGGCCTGTTCGCCACCCGCGCGCCGCGCCGGCCCAATCCCATCGGGTTGTCGGTGGTGGCGCTGGAGAAGGTGGCTGACGGCGTGCTGCATATCCGCGGGGTCGATGTCCTGGACGGCACGCCCCTGGTGGACATCAAGCCCTGGGTGCCGGCTTTCGACCAGCCTGCGGATGTGCGGACGGGGTGGCTGGAAGAAACCGCAGGCGGCGTGGGGAAAAAGCGCGCCGACGAGCGGTTTCTGTAACTGCGGTCTTTTTCAGGCGAAACCGTAGCCCTCCCGATCCCGTAGAATTACAATGCCTGAATACAGAATACTGCACAC
>JALUJS010000481.1 GCA_027056825.1 Candidatus Krumholzibacteriia bacterium
GTCCACCGCGGGCGTGATCACGGACCTGGTCCAGCAGGATCCCGTCCCCGGCGCGCCCACCCCCTTCGTCACCGAGATCCGCGTGCTGGCCGACCCCGGCGGACTGACCTTCGGCGTCCGCTGCACCGACCCGCAGCCCGGCGCGGTCACCGTGCACACGCTGCAGCGCGACGGGGTCATGCGCGGAGACGACACCGTCGCCCTGGTCCTGGACACCTTCGGCGACGGCCGGCGCGGCTACTACTTCCGGATCAACGCCGCCGGCGCCCGCCAGGACGGCCTGATCACCGGCCCCGAGTACGCTTCCCTGGACTGGGACGGCATCTGGGACGCCGCGGCGCGCCGCACGCCCGGCGGCTGGTCCGCCGAGATCCGCATCCCCTCCCAGACCCTGCGCTTCAGTCCCGACCTGCAGGCCTGGGGTCTGAACATCGAACGCTACGTGGCGCGCGAGCGGATGACCCTGCGCTGGGCCGACCCGTCCCTGGACGCCAAGCTGTACGACCTGCGCCGCTGCGGCCGGCTGGAGGGCGTGGACGTCCTGCGCCAGGGGCTGGGGCTGTCGTTCGCCCCCTACGCCGCCCTGCGCGCGGACCAGGACGCCGACCAGGACTCGCATCACACCGGGACGGACCTGGGCGGAGACCTGACCTGGAACGTCACCTCCCAGCTGAGCGCCGTGGCCACCGTCAACACGGACTTCGCTGAGACCGAGGTGGACACCCGTCGCATCAACCTGACCCGCTTCCCCCTGTTCTTTCCCGAGAAGCGCTCCTTCTTCCTCGAGGGCTCCGACCTGTTCGCCTTCGGGTCGGGTCTGGGCCGCGACTTCCTGCCCTTCTTCTCGCGGCGGGTCGGTTTGTACGACGGGCAGCAGGTGCCCCTCGACGCAGGCGTGAAGGTGCTGGGCCGCAGCGGCCGCTGGGGCATCGCCGGACTCGGCGTGCACACCTCCGCCACCGATGCCACCGCAGGCGCGGACCTCTTCGCCGGCCGTGTGACATGCGACGTGGACGATCACCTGACGGTGGGCGGCATCGCCACCAGCGGGGATCCCGACGGCGTCTCGGACAACACCCTGGCCGGAGTGGACGCCCTGTGGCAGACCTCCACCCTGGGCGGGAGCAAGAACTTCTCGGTGGGGACGTGGGCGGCCTGGACCCGCGGCGACGTGCCCGACCGGCAGCGCTACGGTTGGGGCCTGAAGGTGGACTACCCCAACGACCTGTGGGACGCGTACCTGGCCTATCGGGAATTCGGCGCGGGCCTGGACCCGGCCCTGGGCTTCTTGCCGCGGCCCGGCACGCGGTGGTTCATGGGCGGCTGCGCCTACCAGCCGCGGCCCACCGCGGACAGCCTGGACTGGATCCGCCAGTTCTACTTCGAGTTCTACCCGAGCATCGTCTGGGACCTGGACGGCGGCACCCAGTCCTGGCGCGTGTTCACCGCCCCGGTGAACATCGCCACCGAATCGGGGGAGCACATCGAGGCCAACTGGGTCCCCCAGTACGATCGCCTGGACGAGGATTTCGAGATCGCCGAGGGCAAGGTCATCCCTGCCGGCGGCTACCGGTTCACGCGCTTCCGGGTGGAAGCCCAGAGTTCCCGCAGCCGGCCGGTCCGCGTGGGCTCGACGGTGTGGTTCGGCGATTATTACAGCGGAACCCTGACCCAGTGGGAAGCTTTCGTCACCTTCGCCTCCGGCGACGGCCACCTCCAGCTGGAAGCCAGCGCCGAAAACGATTTCGGGGACCTGCCCCAGGGCTCGTTCACCACCCGCTGGTACGGATTCAAGGCGGTGTACGCCTTCTCGCCCGACCTGGTCCTAGCCCACTACGCCCAGTACGACTCCGAGTCCCGGGACGTGGGGCTGAACACCCGCCTGCGCTGGACGCTCACCCCCGGCAACGACATCTACCTGGTCTGGAACCATAACCTGCACCGGCCCGAGGATCCGGGCGACTGGAGCGGCCTCAGTTCCCTGGACGACCACCTGGTTACCAAGGTGCGGTGGACGTTGAGGTGGTAGATCCTGCGCGGGTGGATCCTGCGCCCGGTTCCCCGACATGAGAAAGCCCCGACTCGCAGGAGTCGGGGCTTCGCTGTCGGAGGACCGGGGTTACTCGGAAGAACTGCCCGCGGTGTCGGCATCCTTCCCGGCGCTCGTCTTGTCGGCGGCCATCTTGCCGGACATCTTGGCCTTGCAGGCGGCCATCTCCTCGGCGCTCTTGCCGGCGCAGCAGGCGGGCATGTCACCGTCGGCCTTCATCTTGGCCATCTTGGCCTTGCAGGCCTTCATGTCGGCCGCGGACATCTCGCCGGAAGCCATCTTGGCCTGGCACGCCTTCATGTGGGCCTTGCACTCTTCGCTGGAGGCCATCTTGGTCTTGCAGGCCTTCATGTCGGCCTCGCTCATCTCGCCGGAAGCCATCTTGGCCTTGCAGGCGGCCATCTCCTCGGCGCTCTTGCCCGCGCAACAGGGAGGCACGTCGGCGTCGGCCATCTTCGCGGCGCAGGCGGCCTTGTCGGCGGCCTTGGCGGAGGTCTTGTCGGTGGTCTTGGCCGCGGGGTGGTCACCAGCCACAGCCAGGGAAGTGGTGAACATCAAAACGGCGGCCAGGGCCATGAGAGTCAGAGTGAAGCGCTTCATTGCAGATTCCTTTCCTCCCGGGAGCGACCCGGGCGGAGCCTAGGGGACGGGCCCCTTTGGTGGTCGAATGTCGGAGGCACGAGTTTAACTCATACCAAATCACTATAGGTTTTGTTCCCGATTCGGCAAGATCCCCGGATAAAAATTTCCTGAAAAATTTCCGTAATGAATCCCCCGCCCGCGTCACACACCCATCGAGAGCCCCGTAATTCAATCATGCTGGTTAAGCCACGCGCCCGAAACGAACCGGGCCGAACAAGGACCTAAATCATGTTTGAAGTCGAACTCAGTCATGACCGCCGCCAGGATCAGGCCCTCAAGCACTACCTGAACACCATCGGCCGCTATGACCTGCTGAAGCCCGAGGAGGAGGCGGACCTGGCCCGGCGCATCCGCGCGGGCGACCAGGAGGCCCTCGACGGGCTGATCAACGCCAACCTGCGCTTCGTCGTCAGCGTCGCCCGCCGGTTCCAGGGTCGGGGGCTGTCGATGATGGACCTGATCGCCGAGGGCAATGTTGGGCTGATCACCGCCGCCAAGCGCTTCGACGAGCGGAGGGAATTCCGCTTCGTGACCTATGCCGTGTGGTGGATCCGGCAGTCCATCCAGACCGCCCTGCAGGACAAGACCCGGACCGTGCGCCTGCCGGCCAACCGCGCCCGGGAGGCCGTGAAGCTGGCCCGCCTGGAGCGGAAACTGATCCAGGAACGCGGCGCCGAGGTCCGGGACGACGAGCTGGCCGCCCGCATGGAACTGGATCCGGCCCAGCTGGAGAGCATGCGGGCCACCGGACGTCCGAGCCTCGACCTCTACCGCGACTCCGACGAGCAGGGCGCTCCGCTGGCCGAATGCCTGGCCGACCCCGAAGCCGAGGACCAGTCCACGCGGCTGGAGCGGGAAACCCTGCAGGAACTGCTGCGTTGCGCCCTGAAGCGACTGGATCCCCGCGAGCGGCACATCATCGAGCGCTACTACGGCCTGGGTCCCGGCCGGACCCTTTCGCTGGAGAGCATCGGAGCGCGCATCGGCCTGTCCCGCGAGCGGGTGCGGCAGATCCGCAACCGGGCCTTCGCCAAGATCCGGGCCGGAGCCGAGGGAACGCAGCTGGCGGAATTTCTGGGCTGAGCGCCCGGCGGCGGAGCACTTCCACGACACGCAAGGAACCCGGCCTGTGGCCGGGTTCCTTCATGTTCCTGCCGGCCGGCAAGGTGGGCCGAGGGGGATCGGGACCGCCATGCTCACGCGGTCCGGCAGGCTCAGGTTGTCACGTTCGCCATGTGTCGAAGGTTACCGGAGGCCGGGCGGCCTGAACGGCTTTTGCTTCGGGACCGGGGGGGCATGTTACCCGAGTCTCCTCCACGTCCGCCGTCCCCTTATCGCCCGGGGGGATTCTTCGGCGACCAGGTGAACGGAATCCCTGATCGAACGAATCGGGTCCCAGGCCGCTTCCGACCTCCAGCTCGCGTGCGCGCCGGCGGGTTGTCCGACTGCTCACGGGGGCAAGAAAAGGGTTCCTGGCGGGGAAGAACCTGAAGGAAAGGTCCCGAATACCTTAAGAAAACCTTAAGAAAGATAACTTGTTTATATTTATGGTGTTACCGAGTCGAAATCATGGCGTTAGCAGTTCCAGAAGCATCAGATCCGAGGCCGCAACCTGTTGCCGGGGGTAGACGAACATCCCCCCGTCCGGGGCCACGGCCAGGTCCCCGGGCCCCAGACCCGGCAGATCAGCCACCACCGAGGCGGCGCCGGTCCGCGCGTCGCGCCACCAGAGGTAGGGATGGCCCGCCATCCGGGACACCCAGGCCAGGCCCGCCGGGGTCAGGCGCCAGTTCCGGCGGTCGGCCTCCGCCAGGTCCTCGACCAGGGGGACGGGATCGCCCCCCGCCAGGGCAACGGCCCAGATGCCCGGCCGGTCCGGGAGGGTAAAGACCAGGGTGTCCCCCGCGGCGGTGATCGCGGTGCTGGTTGCCTCCAGGTGGGCGGGGAATACCGGCAGGGAGGATCCGTCGCCCGGGGCTCCCGGCACGGCCAGGGCCCGCGGCCTGGAGCGGCCGCGCACCGACTCGGTGACCAGCAGGGCGTGGCCGTCGGGAACCCAGCCCCACAGGAACGCGGCGTCGGTCCCGGGAATGGCGGTCCACGCGCCGCCACCGGCGGGCACGACCCCGATGGCGGTCACCCCCTCCCGGCGGATCTGCAGGGCCAGGAGCGAACCGTCGGGTGAAAACCGCACCCGGTCGATGGCGTCCGCCTCCAGGCTGGTCAGTTGCCGGAGACCTTCCCCCTGGCGATCGGCCAGCCAGATTTCCGGATGGCCCGAGCGATCCGACACCAGGGCCACCAAGCTGCCGTCGGGACTGAAGTCCGCCGTGGTCTCCCCGCGCGTCGAAGGCGCGAACACGGAGGTGGCCAGCCGCCAGGGATCACGGCCCTCGGCCCGGATGGCCACCAGGTCCCGGTCCAGGCGCAGTTGCGAATAGGCCAGCTCGCCGGTCCGCGCGGCGATGGTCGGGGCGGCCACCGGATCCGGCCCGGTGGGGATCTTGCGCAGCGGGCCGCCGTCCAGGTCCGCGCGCCACAGGCCCGTCATGCCCGCCAGCGAGAGCACCAGGCCCTGGCCGTCGGGCGTCCAGGCCAGACCGCCGGGGGTTCCCCGGGAAAGCATCCGTTCCCGGAATCGGTCGGTGCCGGCGGCCGACCAGCGCAACGAGGACGGTCCGGCGGCCTCACGATGGATCCAGGCCAACGTTCCTGTCCGTTGACAGAAATGCGGCAGGATGTCCTCGCCGGTTGACCCGGCTGCCGCGCGCACCGGACGCGCCTGGCCCGTGGCCAGATCCAGCAGCCGCAGCCGCGCCTCCCCGGCGCGCCCGTCCCGGGGGGCGAACACCAGCGCCTTGCCGTCGGGGGTCCAGTCCACGCCCTCGATGAGACCCTCGGAGCGATACAGTTCGCGCACCGCACCGCCCAGGGAGGAAACGGTGCACAGCGTCACCGCGTCCTCGCCGCCCTGCACGAACGCCAGGCTCTGGCCGTCGGGAGACCAGGCCGGCCAGGCGCACCAACCCGGCGCGGAGGTCAGGCGCAGGGGCTCTTCCAGGTTGCGCTGCTTCAGGTAAAGGGCGTTGAGGCAACCGGGCGGCAGGTCGCCACCGGTTCCCACGAAGGCCACGCGGGTCCCGTCGGGCGAGAGGGCCGGATGGCGTTCGCGGCCCGGGTAGGTGGTCAGGGGAACCGGCGCGGTGTAGGCAGGTCCGTGGTCGTGGGGGGCGGGACCACCCCGGTGCCAGGCGTCTCCCTGCAGGGACAGCACCAGCAGCGCCATCGCCAGCACCCCCAGGCGCATCCAGGGAAAGCCCCGGCGGGAAATCGGCGAACCCGCCGGAACGGTGTCGCCCGGTACGGACGCGGCAGGCCCGGGGACCGCCGGGTCGTCCTGTGGCGCGGTCGCCACCGGCGCAGGATCTTCCGGCGCCGACTCCACCGCCCCGATGAGGCGGTAGCCGTGGTTGCGGATGGTCTCGATGACGCGCGGACGGCGGGGATCATCGGCGAAAATGCGCCGCAGCTCGCTGATGGCGCGGGTGAGGTTCTCCTCGCCGACGATCTGGTCTTTCCACACCTCGTCCAGGATGCGGTCGCGGGGAATGACCTCGCCCGGCAGCGCGGCCAGGGTCAGCAGCACCTGCATGACGCGGGGTTCGACGCGCACCTCGCCGTCCGGACCGCTGATGCGGTTCAGATCCGGATGGACGAGCCGGCCGTCCAGGCGGAAAGGCGGCGGGTAGGGTGTGAAATCCTCCAAGAAACCTTTCCTTGCGCCATGACTTGCGGTGCGGGCGCGGGCGCCCGGGGCAAATGCGACGATCAGATCCCGGTCGCGTGATTCTACGAACCGCGACAGGTGGCGGCAACCGCGGGGTTGTCGCCGCCATCTGCAACCAGCATACTTCCGGCACCAACGAAGGAGCGATCATGACCGACCTGGAACTGCTGGAACGGGCCCGCCGGGGCCTGACCCCTGAGCAATACGAGGGCCTGATGGCCGAGCGCGCCGCCGCCGACCCAGCGGACGCCGCGCCGGACGAGGCCGAGAAGATCGAGTTCACCAAACTGAACCTGCACCGCTCGCGGCGCATCGCGCGCACCTGGCGGCCGTCCGGGGAGTTGGTCGCAGCGGTGAAGGCCTTGGGCGGGCCCCAGGTGTGGCTGGCCCTGACCGAACCGTGGTGCGGAGACTCCGCCCAGTGCCTACCCCACTTCACCATCCTGGCCGGCCTGCGGCCGGACCTGGACATGCGCCTGCTGTTGCGGGACGACAACCCCGAGGTCATGGACCGCTTCCTGACCGACGGCAAGCGCAGCATCCCCATCGTCATCGGTCTGGATGACGGGGGCCGGGAGCTGTGGCGCTGGGGCCCGCGGCCGGCCGCCGCCCAGGCGGTGTTCGATGAGGCCAAGGCCGAGGGGCTGGAAAAGCCGGAGATCCTCGAACGGCTGCACCTGTTCTACGGGCGCGACCGCGGCCGGGCCATGGAGGCCGAACTGCTGGGCCTGTTCGGCGGGCAGGGATCATGACCGCTCCGGTCTCCCCCATCCTGTACCGCGACGGCTCCTGGCTGGTGGTGGACAAACCCGCGGGCCTGGCCACCCACGCCGGAAAACCCGGCGAACTGGGCGTGGTCGAGTGGCTGGATCTGCACCTGGGGATCGCAACCCACGTGGTCTCGCGGCTGGACCGTGCCACCAGCGGGGTGCTGCTGCTGGCGCTGGACGCGGGCGCGTCGGCGCGGGCCCAGGCGATCCACGAGCAGGGCGGCGCGGTGAAGGTCTACGAGTTCTTCGCCACCTGCGCCCAACGGATGCCGGAACCGGGAGCGCGCTGGGTGCGCGAGGACGCCTTGGACGGCAAGGACGCCCGCACGGAGTTCACCTGCCTGGGACCGGTGGAGGCGTCCGGACTGCCGCCGCTGGTCCGTTGCCGGGCGGAAATCGCCCGGGGCCGCAAGCACCAGATCCGTCGCCACGCCGCGCTGTCGGGACTGCCCATCCTCGGGGACGACCGGTACGGCGGCGCCGCCTGGGGGCGGCTGTGCCTGCACTGCGCGGAGGTCCGCTGGCCGGAGATTCCCCTGGCGGTGCGGGCGCCCCTGCCCCCGGCCCTGGCCGCCCTGGCAGGCGGCGACGGAGCCTGCGGGTTCGCCCTGTGCCGGGATCGCCGCGGCCTGTGGCCGACGGCCGTCACCGACGCCTTCCGGGCCGTCCACCGCGACGAGATCGAGGGGTTGCCGGCCTCCCTGGATATCTACGGGCCGTGGTTCAACGCGGTGTGGTACGACGAGGATGTGGCGCTGGAGGACGCGCGGCGCGCGCTGGAGCCGGTGCTGGAGACCGCGACGGTCGCGTGGGGCCTGCAGGGC
>JALUJS010000482.1 GCA_027056825.1 Candidatus Krumholzibacteriia bacterium
CGGAGTCGGAAGCCGAAGCGCGGACCACCCTGCTGACCGAACTGGCCCGGATCGTCTCCGAACCGGTGGACGAGCGGGAAATCGACCGCGCCCGCGCCAAACTGCGGGGCAATCTCGCCATCTCCCTCCAGTCCAACTTCTCCCGCGCCAGCCGGGCCCTGCGCAACCGGATCTACGGCCGCGAAGCTGACGACCTCCCCGCCCTGCTGGAGGCCCTGGACCAGGTGCAGCCTGCGGACATCCGGGAGGCGGCCGCCGCCTGGCTGGATCCGGACCGTCGCTGCGAGGTGGTGGTCTCCCCCGGGTCCTGACCGTCGGCGGCAGACGGAAAAAACGCGGCCTCCCCCCGGGGAGGCCGCGTTCACATCGCGGCCGGGAAATCGCCGGCGCTCAATCGTGGACCGTGTACCGGTCCGGGGCGTCGGACATGTCGATGAGCGTGGTGGGGCGGGTGAAGCTCGCCCGGTGCTTGACTCCCTCCGGCACGTGATAGGTGTCGCCGGACTGGTACAGGTTGCTCTGGCCGTCGATCTCGATGATCATCTCGCCGTCGACAACCACGCCGCGCTGCTCGCAGTGGCTGTGGTCGGGAAAGGATACGCCTTCGTCGAAGTGGAAGAAGACCACCTGCTTGTCCTGGTTGCGCAGGCAGTAGCCGGTCACGCCGTCGACGGGGATCTCGACCTTGGGCAGGGCCTGGATTTCGGGAGGAAAAGTCTGGTCAAGGGTTTCGGTGCGGGCAGATTCCATCAAGACACCCTCCTATGGTGCGGGTTTACAAACATGTTAAGACCATCCGGGGGAACAGCAACCCCCGGGCCGGAGTTCCGTCAATCCCGCGGCGCGTAGTCGCGGCCGCGCACGGGCAGGGCCGGGGCGCCGTCCAGGACCTCGGCCGTCTCGATCCGTCCGATGAACAGGTCGTGGTCCCCCGCCGCGACGGTCTGCTCGGTGCGGCAGAGGAACCGCGCGCTGCAACGCTTCAGCGCCGGCACTCCCTCCCCAAGCAAGTCGTGGTCCACCTCCGCCCACTTGTCCCGCTCCCGACGTGAATGGAGCCCGAACAAACGTGCGGTCTCCACCTGGCTCTCGTGCAGCAGGGAAACGGTGAACAGGGCGCTGTCGCGCATCAGGCCATAAGTGAAACGCTCGCGGCCGATGGCCACGAGCAGGAGCGGGGGATCCATGGAAACGCGGGTCAACCAGGCGGCCGTCAGGCCGCCCAGGACACCGTCACGGGCGGCGCCGATCACGGCGACGGGGGCCGGCGCCAGGCGCAGGGCATCGTCGATGAGGACGGTATCGGTCTTCACGGAAGGATCATGCCTCAACGGGATTCAACCCGCAAGCTCGAATTCGGCCACCACCGGATAATGATCCGACGGCAGGGCCTGCCGGCGGTGCTCCAACTCGGCGTAGTCGATGCGGCTGACCGAGCGCACCAGGGGACGCGGCCGGAAGAAGACGTAGTCGATGCGGCGCGGCCCCAGCAGCTTGCGACCCAGCAGGTCGCGCAGGCCCAGGCCGCGGAAGGTCTCACCCTCGGGGCATCCCACCGGGCAGTCGCCGGAACGCACCTCGGCCCAGGCGTCGTACAGGGGTTCCAGGCCCTGGCGGGGCTCGGCCATGGCGCGGATCTCGGGCGAGTCGGCCACGGCGTTGAAATCGCCGGTGAGGAAGACGGGGATATCCGTACCCAGCTCCGCCACCTTGTCGCTGACGTAGCGACGCAGCAACTCCGCGCTGCGCTTGCGGTGCCAGGGATTGACGGCCTCGAGGTGGGTGGTGCCGAAGATGAACTCCCGGCCGGTGCCCATCAGTTCGAAATGGTTCCAGGTCACCAGCCGGGGACGGGTGCCCAGGCTGAAGGAGGAAGCCGGGATCTCCGGGGTCGGGGACAGCCACATGGTGTCCGCGGAACCGGGGGCGTCAAGCTGGCGGACCCGGTCGCGCCGGAAAAAGGTCGCGCAGTACCAGTTGCTGTCGCTGTGGGCCATGTCGCGGCCCAGGTTGCCCTCGCCGTGGAAATCGTAGTCCGGCAACAGTTCGGCAAGCTCGCGCAGCTGGCGGAAGTTGGCTTCCTGGGTGCCCACGACATCCGGTCCGAGCGCGGTGATGATGCGCGCGATGTTCCGCTTGCGCAGGCGCCAGGGGTGGCTGCGCTGTTTCTTGGTGGCGGTCAGCAGGTTGAAGGTCATCACCCGCAGGTTCATCGAGGACACGGTCGTCATGCTCCGGAAAGGTATGGGTCAAGCCGCACGGGGCGGATTGTCAGCTCTTGCAGGGACGGGGTCCATCGGGGACCATCCTTGCCCTTAACCCGAATGATTCATGAAGGAGCTACTGCGGATGGTTAACAGCGCGACAGGAAAGGCGTTCTCGGATTTGCTCGGTCAACGTACCGCACCGGGTACGCCTCCCTCGCAAATCCTTGCGAGCCCCTTTCCTGTC
>JALUJS010000483.1 GCA_027056825.1 Candidatus Krumholzibacteriia bacterium
CCGGGAACTGCCCACCTTCGTGCTGCCGTCGGCGGCGGGGTTCGGGCAGGCCACCTACATGGGCCTGATGCCCTTTACCGACTATCCCAACTACTACGGGATCCTGGTCCTGCTGCTGGCCGGCCTGGCGTGGGGGCAGGGTCGCCGCCGCTGGCTCATCGCCACCGGGACGCTGGCCGTGCTGGCGGTGCTGGTCTCGTTCGGGAACTTCGGCTTCGGCCTTTACGAGGCGCTGTACCGCTGGCTGCCGTTCTTCAACAAGTTCCGCGTGCCCTCGATGATCCTGATCCTGCCGGCCTTCCTGCTGGCGGTGGCCGCGGCGCGGGGCGCCCAGACCCTCGTGGAGGATGCCGCCGGTCGCGACACCACGCGGCCGATGTATGTCAGCGGGGCCCTCGGCCTGTTGCTGCTGCTGGGCGGTCTGGGCGCGGCGCGCGGCATGTACGCCGCGTCCCTGCAGAGCCTGGCCGCCGCCGCGGGCAAGACCGCCGCGCCGGTGCTGGTGGACGCCGCCTGGGGGTTGCACCGGGCCGACCTGATCCGCATCGGGGTGCTGTTGCTGGCCGCGGCGGGCGCGTTCCGGCTGACAGGAACACGGACGCGACCGGGACGCGGCGTCCTGGCCTGGTCCCTGTGCTTCCTGCTGGCGGTGGACCTGGCCGCGGTGGACCATCGGATCACCCACCCGGAGGATTCCCTGCTGCGCATCGGCCGCGGCGCCGGAGGCCAGGCCGCCCTGATGCCCGCGCCCGCCCTGGCCGCGCCCTACCAGCCCACGCGGGCCGAACCCGGTCCCCATGCAGAGATCCTGGCCCGGGCCGTGGGCCATGACCGCATTTATCCCCTGGGCGCCAACGGGAGCCGCAACACCTGGATGGCCGACGGGATCCGCTCCCTGGGCGGTTACCACCCCGCCAAGCTGGCCGCCTACGAGACCATCCGCAAACGACTGTACTCGGGCCGGCCGGCCGGGCGCATCGCCTCCTGGCTGTCCGGACGCGTGGTGACCTTCGACACCCCCTTCTCGCCGCAGGAACTGGCCCTGCTCGAGGACCTGGGCCTGGCCCTGGAGCCCCGGCGCCTGACCGACGCCGCGCCCTACGCGTACCGCGCGCCCGGCGCTCTGCCGCGGGCCCGCCTCGTTGGGCGCTGGGAGCCGGTCTCGTCGCTGCCCGGAGGCACGGACCTGCCGTCCTTCCTCGACGCCCTCCAGTCCGGACAGGTCGATCCGGCCGCGGTGGTGCATCTGCCCGATGACCAGGCCGCGGAACTTCCCGCGTCCGCGACGGTTGGCCCGGAGGACCCGTCGGCTGTCACGTTCGTGCGCGACGACCTGGACGAGGTGGTCCTGGAAACGTCGCACGCCGCGCCTGCGGTGCTGGTGCTGGCCGACATGAACGCCCCCGGCTGGTCCGTGGAGGTGGACGGGGCGGAAAAGCCCCTGTTGCGCGCCGACCTTGTCCTGCGCGGGGTCTATCTCCCGCCGGGCGACCACGAGGTCCGGTTCGTCTTCCGCGACCCGTCCGTACGCCTGGGCCTGGTCCTGTCGCTCTGCGGCCTGGCCGTCATATTGATCCTGCTGGCCGGCGGATGGTTCGCCGCCCGCCGCGCGTCCGCCGCCGGAGGTGCCGAGGCATGAGCGAGAAGTCCCGCCGGACCGTGCCCGCGTTGAACCTGCGCAAGGCCGTGGTCGTGGTCCCGACCTACAACGAGGCGGACAACGTGGGCCGCCTGCTGCCGGAGATCCTCCAGCAGGATCCCCGGCTGTCGGTGCTGGTGGTCGATGACAACTCGCCCGACGGGACCGCCGACGTGGTCAAGGGCCTGCCGGAATTCGGCGACCGCATCCTCATCCTCGAACGGCCCCGCAAGGAGGGCCTGGGGGCGGCCTACATCGCGGGGTTCCAGTGGATCCTGGCCAACACCGACTTCGAGGCCGTGTTCGAGATGGACGCCGACTTCAGCCACGATCCGGCGGCCCTGCCGCTGTTCCTGGAACACATCGAGCGGCACGACCTGGTCCTGGGCAGCCGCTACCTGCACGGCATCACGGTGGTGAACTGGCCCCTGCGGCGCCTGATCCTGTCGGTGGGGGCCAACATGTACGCCCGCTTCGTCACCGGCCTGCCGGTCAAGGACAGCACCGGCGGCTTCAAGTGCTTCCGGCGCTCGACCCTGGAGATGCTGCCGCTGGACCGCATCAAGAGCGACGGCTACTCCTTCCAGATCGAGATGAACTACCACTGCTGGAAGCGGGGCTTGAGCATCAAGGAGATCCCCATCATGTTCGTCGACCGCCAGGTCGGCGTGTCGAAGATGTCCAAACGCATCATCCTGGAGGCGATGGTCATGGTCTGGGCCCTGCGCCTGCGGCGTATCCGGTGATGACTGACGGGATGAAGACAGGCGCGGTTCCGTCCGGAGGGGGCGGTCTGGACCTGAACATCGTC
>JALUJS010000484.1 GCA_027056825.1 Candidatus Krumholzibacteriia bacterium
TGAAGTACTACGTGATGACCCGGCCGGTGGGCTGGTGGGGGCCGGTGCACCGCGAGGCGGTCAGACGCGGACTGATCGCAGAGAAGCCGCGTGGCGCCGATGAAGGACCCCGGCCGCTGATCCGCCGCGCCTGGACGCCCGAACAGGCCGACGCCTGGACCCGCGAGGACTGGCTGGTCGTCGTGCTCTCGCCGGTGGCCATGGCAGCGCTGATGCTGGGCGTGGTGCAATCCCTGTTGCTGCAGGTCGGTGGCCTGCTGGTGCTGCTCAGTGCGGTGACCATCATCTTTTTGATCTACTGGATCATCGACCCCAAGCTGCGGGCGATTTCCGCGGAGTACGAATCGCGCCAGGCGCAGTACGTGGAGCAGCTCGAACAGCGCCTGCGCTGGCAGGACGAACAGGAGGCGTGATGGACAAGGGACTGGTCACCCTCATCGGCATGAGCATCGCCTACGTGGCCTCGTTCATCGGCCTGGGCCTGGCGTGGTGGAGCTACAGGAAGCGGCAGGGAGGGCGAGAATCAGACGAATGAGCTCAAGGGGCGGGCAATAATCCGCTCGGCCATGACGAATTCCTTATCCCCGGGATACACGACCACCACCTTGTCCAGGGCCAGATTCTCCAGGGCCGAGCCCATGGACCGGCTGGTTCGGGGTGATGATGTGCGCTTGAATTCATAACCGGTCCGTTTCCCCCCCCGGTCGATCAAAAGGTCCAATTCGGCCCCGTTGTGGGTGGCCCAGAAGGAGCATTCGTGGGCCCCTGCTTTTTCGTACCTGATGACGGTTTCCAGGGCGAATCCTTCCCAGGAGGCGCCCACGATGGGGTGGCCGAGGACCTGGTCCCGGTCGACAAGATTCAGGAGGGTATGCACGAGCCCGGAATCCCTCAGGTACACCTTGGGAGACTTGACCAGCCGTTTGCCGATGTTGGGCAGGTAGGGTGGCAGGCGCCGAACCATGAAGGTATCACAGAGGATGTCGATGTAGTTGCGTATGGCAGTGTTGCTCACACTCATGGCCGAGGCCAACCGGGAGAGGTTCAAGACCTGTCCGTGACTGTGGGCCAACATGGTCCAAAAACGCCGCATGGTTTCGGCGGGTGTCCGTACGCCGAACTGGGGCAGATCCCGTTCAAGGAATGTGCGCACGAAATCCTGGCGCCAGAGGTGGCTGGAGGCGATGTCCGGGGCAAGGAATGATCGGGGAAAGCCGCCTCTCAACCACAATTTCTCGGCGGTATCCGGACCGGTTTCGGCCAAGGTGAACCCCGGCAACTCATGGTAGTGGATACGTCCGGCCAGGCTCTCGCTACTTTGCCTCAACAGGTTCGGGGAAGCGCTGCCGAGGAGCAGGAAACGGGCAGGGTTATCCGGGCGGTCCACGAGGACCCGCAACAGGGGAAAGAATTCCGGCAACCGTTGGATTTCATCCAGGACCACCAGGCCTTCCAGGGACTCAAGGGCCAGTTTGGGATCCTGGAGCCGGGCAAGATCGGTGGGATCTTCCAGGTCGAAATGGTGGACAGGTTCTTCCCTGGCGGAGGCGAAGGCCCGGGCCAGGGTGGTCTTCCCCACTTGGCGGGCACCAATAAGTGCCACAACCGGAAAGAGTTCCAGGTGGGATGCCAGAGCGTGAAGATGTTCTGTCCGGTGGATCATACCAGGATTTTACCATGAAAATTGTATTTTACAAGTACAAACTTCATGGATATATTCACCAGGATTGCTTGGGGGGATCGAGCTTGCCCGAGTTCCTCTGGTGTGGGATCCTGAAGGGGATGAACATTCTTGGGTTTCCTGCCCGGAGCGCACCACCATGATCGACCCCCTGCCCGCGGTTTCCCCCCTGTCCGGCTTCTTCTGGACCTGGATCGTGCCACCCGCCCTGTTCCTGCTGACGGCCGTGGCGACCTGGCTGCTGTACCGTCACTTCTCCGGCAAGAAGGATGCCTGAGGCAAGATCCTTTTCCCCTTCCGAAAGGTGTGCGCGTGTCCCTGCGGTCCTTGTCCTTCGCCTTTGCCTTGTTGCTGGTCTTGTGTGGCGCCCCGTTCGCGTATGCCGGGGATAACCTGGCCGACCACATCGACCCCTTCATCGGCACCGGCGGCCACGGCCACACCTTTCCCGGTCCGACGCTGCCTTTCGGCATGGTCCAGCTCTCGCCGGACACCCGGCTGACCGGCTGGGACGGCTGCTCCGGCTACCACGACTCCGATCGCGTGATCTACGGCTTCAGCCACACCCACCTGTCCGGCACCGGGGTGAGCGATTACGGCGACATCCTGCTGATGCCCGTCAGCGGCGCGCCGCACCTGCGCAACGGTTACCCCGACAGCGTGGATGCGGGGTACGGCTCGCGCTTCCGCAAGGAGACCGAGCATGCCCGTGCGGGTTGGTATGGTGTTCACCTGGACGACTACGATATCGATGTCGAGCTGACGGCCACCTTGCGCACCGGACTGCATCGCTATGTCTTTCCCGCCGGCAAGCCCGCCCATGTGATCATCGATCTCGAACATCGCGACCGGCTGCTCGGGGCCGATCTGCAGGTGACCAGTGACCGCACCGTGGCGGGGTTCCGCCGCTCGGACGCCTGGGCCCGCGACCAGTGGGTGTACTTCCAGGCGGCGTTCTCGCGTCCTTTCACCGGCACGCGCGTGATCACCGACGACGAGGGCCGCGCCGTCAAGGCGGTCCTCGATTTCGGGGACGCGGGCGGCGAACTGGTGGTGCAGGTGGGAATCTCGGCGGTGGATGCCGCCGGAGCGGCCGGCAACCTGCGTGCCGAGTGGGCGGATTTCGACTTCGACGCCGTCCGTGCCCGGGCCGCGGCGGCGTGGGAGGACCAGCTTGCGCCTTACACCGTCGAGGACGCATCGGACCGGGACCGAACCATCCTGGCCACCGCCCTGTACCACAGCTTCATCGCCCCCAACCTGTTCAGCGACGCCGACGGCCGTTACCGGGGCCGGGACCAGTGGATCCACCAGGTCGATGGCGAAGACCAGCGGACCGGCGAGGACCACGCGCAGTACACGGTGTTCTCCCTGTGGGACACCTTCCGTGCCACGCACCCGTTGTTCACCCTCGTGGAGCGCAAGCGGACCGGGGATTTCGTCCGCACCATGCTGGCCCAGTACGCGCAGGGCGGCCGCCTGCCGGTGTGGGAGCTGGCGGCCAACGAGACCGATTGCATGATCGGCTACCACAGCGTTTCGGTGATCGCCGACGCCTACCTCAAGGGCATCGGCGGGTTCGACGCGGACACCGCTCTGACGGCCATGGTCATGTCGGGCTACGGGACGGGCTTCGGCCTGGATATTTACCGGGAAGACGGGTTCATCGCGTCGGACAAGGCCTCCGAATCGGTGAGCCGCACCCTGGAGTACGCCTACGACGACTTCTGCATCGCGCAGATGGCGCGCGCCATGGGCCGCGACGGTATCGCGCGGGAGTTCGACCAGAGGTCGCAGTCGTGGCGGCACCTGTTCGATCCGGCCACGCGCTGTTTCCGGCCGCGCCGCAACGGCCAGTGGCTCAGGCCTTTCGATCCGCGCCGGGTGGACAACAACTACACCGAGGCCAACGCCTGGCAGTACCGCTTCTTCGCCCCCCAGCACATCACGCAGCTCATGGCGCTGTACGCCTCGCCGGCCGACTTCGCCGCGGCCCTCGATTCGCTGTTCACCGCCCCGGAGCAGACCACCGGCCGCGACCAGTCCGACATCACCGGGCTGATCGGGCAGTACGCCCACGGCAACGAGCCCAGCCATCACATCGCCTGGCTCTACCACGCCGCCGGCCGGCCGGATAAGACCCGCGAGGTGGTCGGGCGCATCCTGGACGACTTCTACACCGACCGGCCCGACGGGCTGATCGGCAACGAGGACTGCGGGCAGATGTCGAGCTGGTACGTGCTGGCGGCCTATGGCCTGTACGACATCGCTCCGGGCGACGGGATCTGGTACATCATCCCGCCGCGCTTTTCGCGGATGTCCATGACCTTCGAGGGCGGCAAGGTCTTTACGACCCGGCGCGAGGGCGAGGGCGCGGTCACGCGCGTGACCTGGAACGGCGAGCCGTTGACCCGCAGCTGGTTGAACCACGCCGAGGTCATCGGCGGTGGGGAACTGGTGTTCCACCTGGGGAAGGCGGGAAACTGGGGCCGGTCGGAGCAGGACCGTCCCCGCTCCGCGGAGCCACAGACCCGGGTTGTGCCGGCGCCCTGGGCCGAGGCGCCCACCGACCTGTTCCGGGATAAAATCAAGGTGACCCTGCATGCTGCGGATCCGGCGGCGGAGGTCTATTACGAGGGGATCCCGACGCCGTTTTCGCCCCCGCCGCCCTACCTGGCCACCGGGCCGCTCAGCATCGTTGGCGATGCCACCCTTGAGTTCTTCGCGCAGAAGGGAACCGATCGCAGCCCCCTGGTCAAAGCCTCGTTCCACAAGCTGCCCCACCCCGACTGGAGCGTCACGGTGACCTCGACGCCCAACCCCCAATACACCGCCGGCGGGCCCGAGGCCCTCATCGACGGCCTGCGCGGCAGCGAGGACTGGCGCACCGGCCGCTGGCTGGGTTACCAGGGCCAGGATTTCGTCGCCACGGTGGACTTCGGCGCGCCGCTGGCGGCGCATGAGGCCGGCGCGGAATTCCTGCAGGACGTGCGTTCGTGGATCGTCATGCCCACCGAGCTGGTCGTCGAGACTTCCACCGACGGCGTGACCTTCACCGAAGCCGGCGTCGTGGACAGCGATGTGGATGTCACCGAGGAGGGCAGCTTCACCGTGGAGCTGGGCGTGGGGCTGGACGGCGCCCCCATCCGGGCGGTGCGGTTCAGGGCCAGGAACTACGGCCGGCTGCCCGCCTGGCACCCCGGAGCCGGAGGCGAGGCCTTCATCTTCGTGGATGAGCTGTTGATCAAGTGATGAGGTGGTCTTCCGGCATCCTCCTGCTGCTGATGATCCTGCCGGCGGGGGCCTGTGGACCCCGTTCCGCACCGGATGACCCGCGGCCACGCGTACTGATCATCGGCGACTCCATCTCCATCGGTTACACCCCATATGTGGCGCAGATGCTCCGGGACCGCGCGCTGGTGGCGCACTGCCCTGGCAACGCGCGTCACACCTGGTACGGGGTGGTCTGGCTGGACAAGCTGGTGGCGGGTGGGCCGTGGGACATCATCCAGTTCAACTGGGGGCTATGGGACATGTGCTACCGCCGTCCGGTGCGTGGGGGCGCCTCTGTTCCCGACCGGGCGCGAGGCCAAGTGGCCGTCGGTCTGGAGGAATACCGTCGCAACCTGGAGCAGATCGTTTCCGGCCTGGAGCGAACTGGCGCCACCCTGATCTGGGCCACGACCACCGCCGTTCCGGAAGGTGATCGGGGCCGGTTTTCGGCGGATGTGGATCGTTACAACGCCGTGGCCGACCAGGTGATGCGCGCCCACGGAATCCGGATCACCGACCTGTGCGCCGTGAGCCGCACCTTCTCCGCCGACCTGCGCCCCGGTCCCGGCAATGTCCACTTCACCCCCGAGGGTTACCGTCAGCTGGCCGCGGCGGTGGCCGCGGGGATCAAACCCTGCCTGGATCAGGAAGCGGAAAACTGATCTTCCGGTGTTCCCTGTTCCTGTGACCCCCTTGGTTCCCGGCGGTGATGGGTGTATGCTGGGACCGGAGGCGTGGTCATGGGTCAGCGGCAGATCTCCCGGCGGGAATTCCTGCGCACCGCGGCGAAGTTCGGGGTGGCGGTCACGGCCACCGGGCTGGTGCTGAGCGATCCCCAGGCCCTGCTGCGGCTGATCGGGCTGAGCGCCACCGACGCCGAGGCCGCCTCGGTGCTGGACGCCATCGTGGCCCAGGCTCCGGTGGCCCGCTTCTGGATCAACGAGCGCACGCCCGGGGTGACCTGCGCCGACTGTCACACCCCCGCTGAAATCGGCGACCGCACCAGCCACGACCACGACGGCCCGGTGGTGCGCTGTCTGCTGTGCGCCAACAACTGCCTGCTGAAGCCAGGCAAGCGCGGCCGTTGCCACGCGCGCATGAACGTGGACGGCCAGTTGCGCACCCTGGTCTACGGCCGGCCCATCGCCACCCACATCGATCCCATCGAGAAGAAACCCTTCTTCAACTTCCTGCCCGGCAGCCAGGCGTTTTCCCTGGCCACCAGCGGCTGCGCCCTGCACTGCCTGTTCTGCCAGAACTGGGAGATCAGCCAGGCCAGTCCCGAGGACTACCAGGTGGACTTCACGCCGCCGGGGCGCATCGTCCGCAGCGCCCGTGCACACAAGACGCCGGTCATCGCCTTCACCTACAACGAGCCGACCATCTTCACCGAGTACCTGCTGGACATCGCGCGCCTGGGCAACGAGCAGGGCATCCGCAGCGTGCTGATCAGCTGCGGGTTCATGAACGAGGCCCCCCTGCGCGAGATGTGTGCCCGCCTGGCGGCCATCAAGATCGACCTGAAGGGCTTCAGCGAGGAGTTCTACCGCAGAATCTCGTCGGCGCACCTGCAGCCGGTGCTGCGCAGCATCAAGCAGGTCGCGCGCAGCGGGACCCACCTCGAGCTGGTCAACCTGGTCATTCCCACGCTGAACGACCAGCCGGACCGGATCGACGGCCTGATCACGTGGGTGCTGGACGAGCTGGGGCCGGATGTGCCGGTGCATTTCACGCGCTTCCATCCCGACTTCCGCCTGCAGAACCTGCCGCCCACGCCCGTCGAGACCCTGACCCGTGTCTGGGAAACCGCCCGCGACGCCGGGCTCCACTACGCGTACGTGGGCAACGTGCCGGGGCATCCGGGCAACAGCACCTACTGCCCCGGCTGCGGGAAAGTCGTCATCGGGCGGCGGGGGTTCTTCATCACGGAGATGCACATCACCGACGGCCGGTGCGCCTATTGCGGCGCGCCAATCGCGGGGGTCTGGCAATGAGGAGGCTGCTGCTCGTATCGGTGCTGCTGGTCATGGGGGTCTGCACGGCCCGGGCCGGGGACCGCGTGCGGCCCGCGGCGGTGGCCGGTTCGTTCTATCCCGCGGACAGGGCGCGGCTCCAGGGTGCGGTTGACGCTTTCCTGCGCACCGCCCGGCCGCCCGGCGCCGAGCCGCCGGTGGCCATCGTGGCGCCCCACGCGGGGTACGTGTTCTCGGGGCAGATCATGGCCGACGCCTGGAACCAGGTCGCCGGGGGCGATTACGACCTGGTCGTCATCCTCGGCACCAACCACACCCGACCCCCCTTCGACGGGGTCTCGGTGTACGACGGCGCGGCCTACGAGACGCCTCTGGGCCGGGCGCCGCTGGACCGGGAGGTGAGCGCGGCCTTGCGGCAGGCCGATCCGCGCTTCGTGTTCAAGCCCAAGGTGCACGCCGGGGAGCACTCGGTGGAGGTCCAGGTGCCGTTCGCCCAGACGCTGTTTCCGGGAGTGAAGCTGGTCTGCGCGGTGGTGGGCCGGGCCGATCCGCGGCTGTGCGCAGAGCTGGGCCACGCCCTGGCCGGCGTGGTCCGGGGCCGCCGGGTGTTGGTCGTGGCCAGCAGCGACCTGTCCCATTACCCGGATCACGAGCTGGCCGTGCGGGTGGACCGGGGCACCCTGACCGCCCTGGCCTCCCTCGATCCGGGGCATTTCCTGGAGGTGACCCGGCGTCAGGAGCGGGATCACCCGGATCTGGCCACCTGCGCCTGCGGCAAGGCGCCCATCATGTTGATGATGACCGCGGCGAAGGACCTGGGCGGGGGCGCCGCCACCGTCGTCAGCTATGCCAACAGCGGGGACACGGCGCTGGGCGACCGGGGCCGCTGCGTGGGCTACGGTTCGGTGCGCGTGGACCGCGGGAGGATCGGACCCGATCTGGCGGGGTTGCCGGGGCAAAAGGATGTCGCGGGCGATGGCGGGCCCTTGGCGCCCGCATCCGGCCAGTGGCTGGTGCGCTTCGCCCGCCGGACCCTGGAGCAGTACCTGCGGACCGGCACAACGCCCCTGGCCCGGGACTACCCCGCCGCGCTGG
>JALUJS010000485.1 GCA_027056825.1 Candidatus Krumholzibacteriia bacterium
TCCGGCGGGGGGCATTTCCTGACCATCCGCTACCCCAAGCAGGATGCCTGGGCGCGGCCGGCCACCGAGATCTACGGGCAGGCCCTGGCCCAGGATCTGGACGAAACGCAGCTCGTGGACCTGGTTCCCTTTCCGGGCCAGGCCGAGTTCATCCTCTCGGTGGATCTGCTGTCCCTGGGATGCACCATGGAACGGGGCATCGGCAGCTATTTCGTGACCGGGGCCATCGGGGCGGGGCTGGGCATGGTGCTGGGAGACGACACCTCCGGCCGCATCGGCCGCGGGATCCTCTTCGGGGCCTTGGCCACCGCCGCCATCCCCATGCCCACGCGGCACCACGCGGAGGCCGAGGTGCGCATGACGTTGCGCGACGCGGCGGGGGACATCGTCTGGCAGGAGTCCTGTTTCGGTGAATACGACGGCAGGAAGTCCCTGGCTCCTTCCGCCCGGGAGGACCAGAAGCTGGTGGACATGTTCCTGACCAAGGCCGTCAAGCGCGCCAACGGCTGCCTGCTGGGCCAGCTGCGCCAGGCCCTGCTCAAGTACGAGGTGGACCACGCCGAACCGGCGGCGGGTTCACAGTAGATCCGCCGCCAGGCTGGCCAGTTCGCTGCGCTCGCTGCGCGCCAGCGTGATGTGGCCGTGGATGGCCTGGCCCTTGAAGCGTTCCGCCACGTACACCAGGCCGTTGGACGAGGCGTCCAGGTACGGGTTGTCGATCTGGTACGCGTCGCCCGTCAACACCACCTTGGCGCCCTCGCCCGCCCGGCTGACCACGGTCTTGACCTCGTGCGGGGTCAGGTTCTGGGCCTCGTCGATGATGATGAACAGCTTGGGCAGGCTGCGGCCGCGGATGTAGGTCACGGCCTCGACCTCGACCACGCCGGTGTCGAACAGGTACTGCACCTTGTCGAAACTCTGTTCGAGCTTGGGGTCCACCAGGTACTGCAGGTTGTCCGAGACCGGCTCCATCCAGCTGCTCAGCTTCTCTTCCTTGCTGCCCGGCAGGTAACCGATGTCCTTGCCCAGGGGCATGATGGGCCGCGAGACCATGATGCGCCGGTAGCGCTTCTCCTCGGCCACCAGCTGCAGCCCCACCGCCAGGGCCAGCAGGGTCTTGCCCGTACCGGCTTGCCCCAACAGGGTCACCAGCTGGATGTCCTCGCGCAGCAGCAGTTCCAGGGCGAACTGCTGCTGCAGGTTGCGCGCGCTCAGGCCCCAGGGGTGGCTGTCCCCGTACTGCAGGGGCTCCACGCGGCCGGTGGCGGCGTTGAAGATGCCGCGGGCGGTGTGCTTGGGGTTGTCGGCGGATTTCAGGAGGATGCCCTCGTTGGGTCGCAGGTCGTCCTCAGGCGTCAGGGCTTCGCCGCGGTAGAAGGCGTCCACCGCTTCGGCCGGCACCGTCAGCTCGCTCCAGCCCTGGTAGAGCTCGTCGATGTTGACCTTGGTGTTGAGGAAGTCCTCGGCCTTGACGCCCAGGGCGTCGGCCTTGACGCGGGCGTTGATGTCCTTGGTCACGAAGGTGATGTCGGCGCCCTGGTCCGCCAGGGCCACGGCCGCGGCCAGGATGCGGTTGTCCGCCACGGAGCGGTCCATGCCCTCGGGAAGATACTTCAGGAAGCTCCGCACCAGGATGTAGAGACGGCCCCCGCGGGGCAGGTCCACGCCCTGGCTCAGGGGACGGCCGTCGCGCAGGCCGTCGATGGTGCGGATCACCCGGCGGGCGTTCCGTCCCTTCTCGTCGTTGCCGCGCTTGAAGCGGTCCAGTTCCTCCAGCACGTCCACCGTCAAGACGACGTTGTGTTCGGCGAAGGCGGCCAGGCTGTCGGCGTCGTGGAGCAGGACGTTGGTGTCGAGCAGGAACGTGCGGCCGGAGATGGCGGGCGGGGCATGTTCCCCGGGTGAAGCGGCACCGTTGGAAGCGGCCATATTTTCCTCCCTGAAGGGCTCCGTTGGAGACGGCTGGGGATCCTTCCCCGGCCATCCTACCATGGATCATCGGCCTTGTCGCTCCGGGGCTGTAGGGCTAACTTGAAAACCGCACCTTGGGAAGGAGCCTGATATGCCCGCGCGCCGTCTGCTGACCACCCTGTTCTGCCTCCTGATGACTGCCTCATCCCTCGCCGCGCCGAATCCGGGGCGCGTGTCCTGGCCGCTGGATCTGCCCACGCGTTACCTGACCAGCGGTTTCATGGAGCACCGCCCGGGGCGTTTCCACGCCGGACTCGACCTGAAGACCCGCGGCGAGACGGGCTTTCCCGTTTATGCCGTCGCCGACGGGTCCATCGTCCGGGTGCGCGCCACCGCCCGCGCCTACGGGCGGGCGGTCTACCTGCAGGCAGCCGACGGGACGACGTACGTCTACGCCCATCTTTCGCGCTTCAACGACGAACTGCGGGCCCGCATCGCCGCGGCCAGGGCCCGCAGC
>JALUJS010000486.1 GCA_027056825.1 Candidatus Krumholzibacteriia bacterium
CTCCAGCACCATCCGCGGATGCTGCTTGAAGGTCCAGACCGTGGCCTCGCCCAGGCCCAGCCGCGCCGCGGCGGCCTGCACCCCGTGGATCAGGGCCTGGTGACCGCGATGCAGTCCGTCGAAGCTGCCCAGGGTCAGGGCGCCGGGCGCCAGCTTGGCGCCGCGGATGCCGATCTCGCCGGCGATCAATTCGTCGATGTACTCGCTCGTCAGGCGGATCAGGCGCATCAGGTCTCCTTCCGACCGACGACGGCCGCCAGGCGCGGCAGCCCGGTATCGGGGGCGATCTCCCCCACCGCCACCAGTCTACCATCGGGGTCGCACAGGGTGAAGCGCCGCGCCGCACCGGAATCGGGCTCCGTGGCCGCTCCGGGCGTCGCCGGCGCCTCCAGGCGCTTCAGCCAGGGGGGCAAAGGCTGCCCGCCCTCGAGCACCGCGGCGGTCTCGTGCGCGGTCAGGGTCAACCGCGGCAGGTGGGGCAGGGCCGAGGCCAGAGGGAGCAGCCGCGCACGGATCGCCTCGGCGTCACCGTCCATGACGTCCGCGGCGTCATCCACGACAAAGGGGCCGATGCGGGTGCGGCGCAAGGCGCCCAGGTGGGCCGCCGAGCCTGCGGCCCGGCCGATATCCCGCGCCAGGGAGCGGATGTAAGTACCTCCGCTGCAATCAACTGAAAGATCCGCCTCATGCGGATCATCAACCCATCGCGAAGCGGTCATCTCCAGGTGGTGGATGGTCACGGGGCGGGGCTCCGGCTCCGGAACATCCTGTCCGGAACGAGCCAGCCTGTGCAGGGTCCGGCCGTCCCGCTTGAGGGCCGAATACACGGGCGGCACCTGTTCGATGGCGCCCCGGAAACGCGGCAACACGGCCTGGACGGCGGCAGGGGATTCCGGCGGCGCCGCCTCACGCACCACCTTGCCCTCGGCGTCCAGGGTGTCGGTCTCGGCGCCGAAGCGCACGGTGGCCTGGTAGCTCTTGTCCAGGTGTAGCAGGAAGGGCGACAGGCGCGAGCCGCGGCCCACGAGGATGATCAGCAGGCCGGTGGCCAGAGGATCGAGGGTGCCCGCGTGGCCCACGCGGAATTTCGGCGCCCCACGCCTGCGCCCGCGCCCGGAGGCGTCGGCCAGCATCCGGCGCACATGGTTGACCACGGCGAACGAGGTCACGCCCCGGGGCTTGTCCACCAGGAGGATGCCGTCCGGCGGGGAGGCCATCACTCCAGGGTGCCCGCCAGGTCGGCCACCAGGGCGGCCAGCACCTCGTCGCGTTCGCCCTCGATGGTGCAGCCGGCGGCCTGCTTGTGGCCGCCGCCCCCGTAACGGGCCGCCACCTGCTGGACATCACCGCTGCCGCGCACGCGCAGGGAAGCCCGCCAGACGCCGGGCGCGGTCTCCTTGATGAAGGCGACGCGTTCGACCCCGTCCACCGCCGTGGCGATGTTCACGAACCCCTCGGTGTCCGACAGGGTGCCGCCGGTGGCTTCGAGCATGGCCTGGTCGGCCACCGCCGTCAGGATGCGGCCGCCGTGGTGATAGGTGAACGTGGCCAGGACCTTCTCCATCAGGGCGATGCCCGCGGGCCGGTAGCGGTGCATGGTCATGCGCGCGACCCCGGCGGTGTCCACCCCCAGGGCGCAGAGCCTGCGCGCCAGTTCGAAGGTCAGCGGGTGGGTGTTGGAGAAGCGGAAGCCGCCGGTGTCGTTGATCAGGCCGGCGTAGATGTTGGTGGCCATGTCCAGGGTCAACTCGAACGGCTCGCGCCCCTCCCCCGGCTCGGCGCCCAGGGCGGTGGCCACCTGGTGGATCAGGGTGCAGGTGGAGCAGCTGCGCGGCTCCACCCAGCCCGGCTCGGGGCCCTTGCGGCCGCTGATCAGGTGGTGGTCGATGCACCAGCGGGTCGTGAAGCGGTCCAGCACGTCCTGCAGGGGGCCGGTGCGGTCGATGCGGTGGCAGTCCACCAGCACCAGGGTGTCGGGCTGCTCGTCCAGGAAGAGCTGTTCGGCCTTGTCGCAGGTGACCACGCGGTCGTAGCCGGGCAGGTCGGACAGGCCCAGGGCCGGATCGGGATACCCGACCACCCGCACCTCGCAGCCCAGCAAATCCAGCGCCTCGGCCAGGGCCAGGGCGCTGCCGACGGCGCCGGGACCGGGAATGTGGTGCGGCACGATAGCGCCGATGCCAATGACCACGTCGGCGGCCGCCACGTGCCGGTTGACTTCGATGGGGGTCCCCATGGCGGAAACACCGAGATCGGCCAGTTCACCGGGCTCCTGCCAGCGGTGGTTGCGCACCCGGATGCGTTCGAAAACCGCCCGTCCCACCTTGGCAATCATCTCCGCCTCGGTCATGTAACGGTGGGTGCCCAGGGCCATGAGGCATGTGATGTCCGCGTCGGGGACGCCGGCGGCATTGCGGCGCTCCAG
>JALUJS010000487.1 GCA_027056825.1 Candidatus Krumholzibacteriia bacterium
GGACTCGAAGACCTCGCCGGTCTTGACCTCCTGCTTGACGATGTCGTGGCACAGGTTGCAGTCCCGCGAGATCACCCGCCCGTCATCGCTCTCATGCAGGCCGTCGTGGCACCGGAAACAGCCCGGTGTGGTCAGGTGGCCGATATGGTCGGGGAAGCCCCGCCAGTCCACCCGCATCTCGGGAAAGATGTTGGTGCTGAAAAGCTCCTGCGCGGTGGCCACGGCCGCGTCGATATCTCCGGCCATGATGGCGAAGCGGGCGGGGTCCTCGTCCCGGAAATGATCCCGAACGCCGCTGTCGATGGCGGCCAGGGCTTCGTCCTCCGTTTCGTATTCGGCGGTCATCAGATCCACCAGCAATTCCTTGATTCCCGGCAGGTGCGTGGAAATGCGTCCGGCGGCCAGGGCCTGGTTGATCAGCCGCGCCGGGGGATTGTAGTGGTGGGTCGGGCGGTTGTGGCAATCGATGCAGTCCATGGTGCGGACCTCGTGCCCGGCCAGGGCGGCCGAATCCGTGTCGGCCTCGATGCTGCGGTAGACGATCTCTTTCCCGTCCGCACCGGTGTACTTCACCCAGGGGATCTCCAGGCGCCGCTCGTCGGTGGCCACGTATTCGATCGCCACGTCCTCGGCCACGTGCCAGTGGATGCCGTGGGCCGCGGTCAACCCCGCCCCGCCCGAACCCGTCTTCATCAGCAGTTGCAGACGCCAGTGGGTGTTGTCCTCGTCCGACGAGAAGTAATCGTGCTGCACCAGCTTGTTGCCCAGGAAGTGGGCCGGCCAGTGGCACTGCTCGCAGGTGTCCCGCGAGGGACGGAGGTTCCTGATGGGAGTCTCGATGGGCCGGCTGTACTTGTGGAACAGCACCGAATAGACCTGGTAGGCCCCCGAGAGCTTGGACTTGACGAACCACTGCGCGCCCGGGCCGATATGACACTTCACGCAGCCCACCCGCGCGTGGGGCGAGACCTGGAAAGCCGTGTACTCCGGCTTCATCACCGTGTGGCACATGGTGCCGCAGAATTCGTCGCTGTCGGTGTACTCGTAGGCCTGGAAACTCCCGAAGCCCGAAGCCACCAGGAAGATTACGCCCCCGATGGCGATCATGATCGTGGCCCGCAGATGCGCCGGATTGTTCAGATCGACGCGCGGAAGCTGCTCCGTGCTGGGCAAACCGAGGTGCCGGCGGCGCAGCTGGCGCGCGATACCGAATACGGCCACCAGTAAGCCCACGATCATGAAGGCCGGCAGGATCACGAAGGCGATGACGCCCATGTAGGGACTGTGGGACCCGGTGAGATACTCCCAGGCCATCAGCAGGACGATCAGCAGGGCGAACAGGGCCGCCGCCGCTCCCCCGACCAGGGTGATCGTGTTGTAGAAGGCGGGGGGAAGATGGCGGGGGTGGTCGGGAACCGGGTTCGACGAGGATCGCTCGGTCATGGGCATAAACCTTCCGGATAAGGTTGGTCGTCCTGCCCGTTAATCCTATAACGAGGATAGGGGTTGATCAATTCCCCTTTTGCCCCTCAGTCGAAATTCCCGGCCGGCGGCGGCGAAGACACCAACCACTCCCGGCCCTCGGCGCCCCAAGGGTTGTCCGCCACCGGCTTGTCGCACACCAGCGAGCCGATGAAGTTGGAGACCACCGTCATCAGGCCGAAGAACAGGAAAAGCATGCCCAGGCCCGAGGTCTCGCCCAGCCCCGTAGCTCCCTCCGCGAAGGGCCCCATGTCGGCCGGCACCCCGCGGGCTCCCAGGATCAGCTGGGGAATGAACATCAGGTTGACGCCCAGCAGGTAGAGGAACCCCCCGAACCGACCCACGGCCTGGTTCAGGGTATGGCCGGTCATCTTGGGCCACCAGAAGTTCAGTCCCGCCAGCAGGGCGGCCAGAACGCAGCCCCACAGGATGTAATTCAACTGGGCGGTGGCGAACATGGTCGCCCCCAGGTAGGCCCCGGGCGCCGGGCTGGCCAGAAACAGGGAAATGGATACCGCGATGCCCGCGTGCAGCAGAAAGGCGACCGTGAACGTGGTCGGGGCCGCGCACGCCACAGCCCCGCGGTACAGGGTGGCCAGCAGGAAGTAGCCCAGCACGGCGGCCGGGATCACCACCAGGACGCTCAGCACCGAGAACACGAAGGTCGTCTGCGGCGCCTGGCCCCAAGGTCCCAGGTGGATGCCCCAGGTGCTGACACCCACGGCCAGCAGGGTGATCATGGCGCCCACCACCCAGCGGTAGCCGGGGGTGCGCTTGCGGCTGATTCCCTCGACCACCGAGAAGATCACGCCCACCGCCGGGATGACGGCGAAGTACGCGGCGGGTCGCGTCACGAACCAGAAGTAACCCAGCCAGGCCAAAGGATCGCTGCCCGGACCGAAGGGACCATGCCCGACCGCCCGGCCGGCGGCCAGGTAGAGCACGATGACGGCCAGCAGGATGCCCATGGCAGCCAGCAGGTACCCGCCCAGATACACGCCCCAGGTCATCAGCGGCATGTCGAAGAAGCCCATGTCCTCGTCCCGCCCGGTATTGACCGTCAGGATGATGTTCACGCCGGTCTGCAGCCAGCTCAGCCCCACCAGGGCCAGCCCGAGGAACAGCGGAGTGAACGAACCAGGCGCCGTCAGGCTCAGGGGCGTGGCCAGGGTCCACCCGCACGCCACGGCTCCGAACACGTAGGAAGCCAGCAGGAAGACCAGGCCCGCGGCGTAGAAACGCAGGGACCAGATGGAAAGACCCGGCAGGGCCATGTTCCGCGCCCCGATCTGCAAAGGCAGCAGGAAGTAGCCCAGCGTGACCGGGATCACGGGCGCCAGGAACAGGAACACCAGCAGCAGGCGATCGTAGGTGATGGCCCGGAAGATGATCGCCGGGTCCTCCCCCATGCCGCCCACCGAGCGGATGACCATCAGGAGCTGGAAAAGCAGGCCCAGCAGGAGGACGCCCATGGTCCAGCCCAGATACATCATGCCCACGCGCTTGTGATCACGGGAGGAGAACCAGGCTCCGAGGCCGGAAGGGCCCGCCAGGTATCCCCGCGCGGAGGCGACCGCACCGTTGCTCATCTGTTACTCCTTCCCGCCGGCGGTGCTGTCCGCGGCGGCGGCTCCTGTTTCTGCGGCTCCACCATGTTCGCTGAGGGTCTTGAGCCACTCGACGATGGCCCCGATCTCCTTGTCGTCCAGCTTGCCCAGGAAGGGCGTCATGACGGGCTCGTAACCCTCGACCACCTTGTTGTTGGGGTAGAGGATGGATTCCTTGATGTACTCGGCGTCGACCAGCACCGTGCTCCCGTCGCGCAACTTGGCCTGGTGGCCATACACATTCAGGAAGCTCGGACCCACCAGCTTGGCGCCGTTGATGGTGTGGCAGGCCTTGCACCCCATGCGGTTGTAGAGCAGCTCGCCCACCTCGGGCAGGGTGCGGCCGGCGAAGATATCCGCGACCGACTGCATCCAAGCGTCATAGTCGGCCTGGTTCTGGACAACCAGGGCGGTGCGGGCCACCAGCAGGCTGTCGCCGCTGAAAATATCGTCCTGCAAAGCGAAGGTGTCGGCCAGGGTGGGGGTGAACCACGCCCGGCTTGTCCGGCCCGGCACGATGGCCTGGTGCAGGCGCATGGCGGGAATGGAAAGCCCATGCACGACGTCCGTGGATTCCATGGTCAGCACTACGGGCTGCCCAACGGCGGCGTGCAGGGTGTCGACCGAGTTGCCGCCGGGATACTCGAAGGTGAACGCGCCGGTGCGGGCAGTCACGCCCACCGGAACGGCGCCGTAAGGTGGAACGGTGCTGTCCACGTAACCCGGCAGTCCACTGGCGATGGAGAACACGGCCATGGCCAGGGCCGCCAGCATCCACAGACCGAACAGGGGGCGGCTGAAACCGGAGCCCTCGTCGCCGCGCTGGTCCTCGTCCTGACGGCCGAAGGTGCGGATGAAGACCAGGGCCAATCCCGTCACCAGGACCACGCTGAAGGCGGTGATCACGTAGAGATTCTGGAAAGGACCGTCCACCACTCCCGCATTCCCGGATGCGGCCCGGGGCAACCACGTGGCCAGGAACATCATCGTCATCACCGGCCCTCCCCGTGTGCGCCGCCCTGCCGGGCGATGACCTGTCCCATGGCGTCCTCTATGGGCATGCAGGCCCGGGTGTGCTGATCATCCAGCCACCGCGGCCCATCCTCCAGGATGGCCCGCTGCTCCGCCCGGTGCGCCTGCAATTGTTCGTTGACCGGCCCGGTGAGCTTGGCGTCGCGCACCTGCGCCTGGGTGGCGAGGAACCCGCCCTCCAGGAACAGGGACAGCGCGTAGAGGAAGATGATCAGGGCCAATCCGCACAGCAGCACCGCCGCCGTGTTGAAGCCTGATTTTTCGCGTGCACTCTCTTGCATGGTCATCCTCGCGTGTCCCGGCGGCGCGACACCACCGGAGCGTGAAACAAAAGGCTTAGGCGTTCTCGAACCTCAAGGAAGCCTCCAGCCGCGGATCCTTCAACGGTACCAGGGAGTGCCCCATGGCCAGCCGCGTAACGGCCGCCAGCCAGACGCCGGCCAGGCCGACAAAGCAGGTCACGTCCATGATGCTGAACACGAAATGCTCGCTGTAGCCCGGCATGACGACCCAGAAGATGTTCAGCCACTGGGCCGCAATGATCCAGAAGGCCCAGAACGCCAGCATCTTGCGGCTGCGCTTGGCGAAGCGGGAAATCAGCCCCGCGAACGGCAGCGCGAAGGCCACAAAGATCAGCGCGATGCCCAGCTTGCCCCATCCCTCGCGGGAGCGCTCCAGGAACCAGTTGGTCTCCTCGGGAATGTTCGCGTACCAGTACAGCATGTACTGGCTGAAGGCGATGTAGCCCCAGAAGAAGGTGAAGGCGAACATGGCCTTGCCGTAGTCGTGCAGGTGTTCGGGACTGACGATCCTCGTCATGCGGCCGGTGTTCTGCAGGCCGAAGGTCACCAGCGTCATCACGGCGAAGAACGAGACGAAGCCGCCGGCCCAGTAGTAGACGCCGAAGATGGTGCTGAACCACAGGGGATCCAGGCTCATCAGCAGGTCGAAGGAAGCCATGGCGATGGAGACCGCGCCGATCATGATGGAAAAGCCGCTGTAGTTCTCCAGGCGCAGGGTGCGCTGGACGTCACCGTCGGCGTCCTGGCCCAGGGATTGGCGCCAGAAGAACAGGCCGTACAGCGACCAGATGGCGAAGTAGATCACCCAGCGCAGGATAAAGGCGCCGCGGCTGAAATACGCGGCCTTGTGGGCCATGGCGGGCGAGGCCGCGACCTGCGGATCGGCCCAGCCATAGACCTGGCCCGCGAAGAGGATCACCGGGATGGCCAGGACCGCCAGCAGGGGCATGACCGCGGCCATCACCTCGGCCAGGCGCCGGACCACGATGTTCCAGCTTGCCTTGGTGACGTACATGATAGGAATGAAGGTCAGCGCCCCCAGGCTGATGCTCAGGATATAGGTGTAGCTGGTCAGATAGGTGAAGCCCAGGCGCCGCAGGCCGTCGCCCTGGGCCGCGCCCAGCGCGAAGGTCGCCGCCAGGCCCAGCACGCCCACCACCGCGCTGATGGTAAAGACCCGGCCACCCAGCCCGTCCAGGCTGGTGTTGGTGTCCTCGAGACGGGGAAAGCTGGGATGTGACAAAACCGCTTCTCCAGGCTGCGCCGGACGGTGTCCGGCAGAATGATTCCGATGCGGCCCTACTGCGAGAGGGCCTGCTGCGCCTCGGCCGGCAGATCGGCCAGGGTCGCGTTGCGGGACAACTGCAGGGCCCGCACGTACGCGACGATGGCCCACCGGTCCCGGATCCTGATCTGGTCCCTGTACGACGGCATGTTGCGGATGCCGTTCGTGATCGTGTTGAAGATGTGCCCCACCGGCCGATCCACCACCGCCTGGCTGGTCAGGTCCGTAGGGGGAGTCCAGGTACCTTCGGCCAGGGCCGTCGCCCGCACGTTCACCATGCCGTTGCCGTTGCCGGACAGGCCGTGGCAGGGGGCGCAGTAGATCCGGAACCTCTCCTGCCCGCGGGCCATGAGGGCCTCGTCCACGGCCACCGGGAATTCGGTGACGAAGGTGGTGTCGCCTTCCACCCGGCCCCGGTTGAACGGGTCGTCGGCGCGCAGGTCGCCCCGGGCCACGGTGCCCTCGACGGGCAGGCGCATGGCCCGGTCGTCGGGGAAGAACTCGTTCTCGTGCTGGGCCTTGTAGTAGAACTGGTTGTCCATGTCGTAGACGACCTGGATGCGGGGATGCCTCTTGACCGAGTGGCGGGCCCGGTAGATGCAGCCGATGGGCACCAGCGTCAGGGCCACGAGCACCAGGGTGATGTAGATCAGCGGTCGCGGCATGCCTTTAGTCCTCCGCACTTTCATGGATCTCCTCGACCTCGGATCCGCCGAGGGAGGCCAGGAACTCGCGCGTCTTCTCCAGCTTGAAGGCCGGATCGCGGGCCTCGATGACGATGAAGAACCGGTCCTGCGTCGCGCGGCGGAAGCGCCGGCTGGTCAGCAGGGGGTTGTAGAGCTTCGGCATGCCGTTGAGCCCCCACATGCCGAAGAAGGTGGCGAACGCGCTGAACAGCACCGTCAGTTCGAACATGATGGGGATGTTGGCCGGCAGGCCGAACAGGGGCTTGCCCGAGATCACGAACGGGTAGTCGATGGCGTTCATCCACCACTGCATGGCCGTGGCGGCGACCAGGCCGGTCAGCCCGCCGCCGAGGATGATCCAGGGCAGGCGCGTCCCGCGGATGCCCATGGCGTCGTCCATGCCGTGCACCGGGAACGGTGTGTGCACGTCCCAGCGCTTGAATCCGGCGTCGCGGACCTTTTCCACCGCCGCCATGAGCAGGCTGGGGCTCTCGAACTCGATCAGCAGGCCGTAAAGATCTCCCCGGCTCATCACTTCCATCCCTTCTTGCGGACTTCCTCGGGAATGTCGCCGTGGTAATCGCCCACGATGTGGCGTTCGCCGCTGTGCGGGTCGGCGCTGGGCATCACCGTCTTGACCTCGGCCATGGCCACCATGGGCAGGAACCGGATGAACAGCAGCACCAGGGTGAAGAACAGGCCCCAGCTGCCCAGGAAGGTCAGGATGTCCACGATGGTCGGCCGGTAGTAGGCCCAGCTCGCGGGCAGGAAGTCCCGGCTCAACGAGGTGACGGTGATCACGAAGCGCTCGAACCACATGCCGATGTTCACGAAGATGTACAGGACCCACATCACCGGGATCGAGGTGCGCAGCTTCTTGAACCAGAACAGCTGCGGCGTGACCACGTTGCAGGTCACCATGATCCAGTAGGCCCAGGCGTAGGGTCCGAAGGCGCGGTTGATGAAGGTGAACCCCTCGGTGGGGTTGCCGCCGTACCAGGCGATGAAGAACTCGGTGGCGTAGGCGAACCCGACCATGGACCCGGTGGCCAGGATGATCTTGTTCATGTTCTCCAGGTGCTGGAGCGTGATGATCTCCTTGAGCCCGAAGAACTGCCGCGCGGGAATCAGGATCGTTCCCACCATGGCGAAACCGCTGAACACGGCGCCGGCCACGAAGTAGGGCGGGAAGATCGTCGTGTGCCAGCCCGGAAGCTGCGCGGTGGCGAAGTCGAAGGACACCACCGAGTGCACCGACAGCACCAGCGGGGTGGCCAGGCCGGCCAGGATCAGGTAGGCCTTCTCGTAGCGGTGCCAGTGCCGGTGGCTGCCCACCCAGCCCAGGGACAGGGCGCCGTAGATGATCTGCTGCAGCTTGCCGCGGGCGCGGTCGCGCAGGGTGGCCAGGTCGGGTACCATGCCGGTGTACCAGAACAGCAGCGAAACGGTAAAGTAGGTACCCACGGCAAACACGTCCCACAGCAGCGGACTCCGGAAGTTGGGCCACATGCTCATTTGATTGGGCAGCGGGAACATATAGTACGCCACCCAGACGCGACCGACGTGAATGCCCGGAAATGTTCCGGCGCAGATCACGG
>JALUJS010000488.1 GCA_027056825.1 Candidatus Krumholzibacteriia bacterium
TCTCACCGTAGAGCTGGGCGGCCAGCGTCTTGTTGGGCGCGAGGATCAACGCCGGGCGCTGCAGGCGACTGATGACATTGGCCATGGTGAAGGTCTTGCCCGAGCCGGTCACCCCCAGCAGGGTCAGGGCGGCCTCGCCGGCGGACAGGCCCTCCACCAGCCCCTCGATGGCGGCGGGCTGATCCCCGGTGGGGGAGAATTCGGACTGCAACTCAAATTGTCGGGTCATGGGCTAACGGTTCCGGCTGGTTTTCCAGTATATTACACGCCGTCATAAAAATGCCCTACAGGACCTCCAAACTGGACCCCAAGGATCCCTCCATGAAGTTGTCGCAGCGCGTGTCGCGCATCAAGCCCTCCCCTACCCTCGCCGTCACGGCCCGTGCCAATGCCCTGCGCGCCGCGGGCAAGGACATCATTGGCCTCGGCGCCGGGGAACCGGACTTCGATACCCCCGATCACATCAAGCAGGCGGCCATCGAGGCCCTCAACCGGGGCATGACCAGGTACACACCGGTGGACGGCACCGTCTCGCTCAAGCAGGCGGTCATCGACAAGTTCCAGCGTGACAACGGACTGAGCTACCAGCCGGACCAGATCCTGGTCTCCTGCGGCGGCAAGCAGAGTTTCTATAACCTCTGCCAGGCCCTGCTGGATACGAGTGACGAGGTCATCATCCCGGCGCCCTACTGGGTGTCCTACCCGGACATGGTGCTGCTCGCCGACGGCACGCCGGTGATCATCGACACCGGCATGGACCAGCAGTTTCGCATCACCGCCGAGCAGCTGGAGGCGGCCATTACCGAGCGCACCCGCCTGCTGGTACTCAACAGCCCGTCCAACCCCACCGGCCAGACCTACACCCGCGCCGAGCTGGCGGCGCTGGGCGAGGTGCTGGCGCGCCACCCCGACGTACTGGTGGCCACCGATGACATGTACGAACATATCCTGTGGGCCGAGGAGCCGTTTGCCAACATCCTCATGGTCTGCCCCGATCTGTATGACCGCACCATCGTCCTCAACGGTGTCTCCAAGGCCTATTCCATGACCGGCTGGCGTATCGGCTACGCAGGAGGACCCGCGCCCCTCATCCAGGCGATGAAGAAGATCCAGTCCCAGAGCACCTCCAACCCGGCCTCCGTCTCCCAGGCGGCAGCGGAGGCGGCCCTCAACGGCGACCAGACCTGCGTGGCCACCATGCGCGAACAGTTCAGGCTGCGCCATGACCGGGTCCACGCGGCGCTCAATGCCATCGACGGCATCCAGTGCCTGCCGTCCAGCGGCACCTTCTACCTGTTCCCGGATTTTCGTGGCTTCATCGCGCGCCTGGACGGGGTCGAGGACGACGTACAACTGGCGGAATACCTCATCGAGCGCGCCGGGGTGGCGCTGGTGCCCGGCTCGGCCTTCGGCCAACCCGGTTTCATGCGCCTGTCCTTTGCCACCAGCCAGCAGGATCTGGACACCGCCCTGGAGCGCATACGAAGGATCTAGTCCCCGTGTCGGAATCGTCCTACACGATTTTCAGATTTTCACCGACAGCCAGCGCCGTCTTCCTCGCGTAGTCTTTACACCACAAGGATGTGGGGGGTTGACATGGACGTCAACAATCGCTGCGTGCCCGGCCAATGGATGGCCGGGCCACGCTTTTCATCTGACCTTGCTTCTCGACCCGTATGCCGACCTCATCGGTGCGTCAGGGCGGTGGCGGGGCTCACGCTCATCGAGATCCTGCTGGCCCTGGCCGTCAGCGCCATTCTGCTTGGCCTGGGGATCCCCGCCTTTAGCAGTCTGTTGGGCAGTTCCGAACTCACCACGCGGGTCAACGCGCTCTCGGCCAGCCTCTCCCTGGCACGCTCCGCCGCCATCAGGGAAGGCAGCCGTGGCATGGTCTGCCAGAGCCGTGACGGGCGCCGCTGCAGCCGGGGTGGTGACTGGTCGGAAGGCTGGATCGTCTTCGTGGATCGCAATCACAACCGCCAGCGGGAAGACACGGAACCCCTGCTCCACGCCCAGCCCGCCACCCGGGACCGGGTGCACATCCGCTTCCGGGGTTTCCCCAGCCGCCGCTACTTCATCTACCGCCCCGACGGCATGGCGAAAATGAACGGTACCTTCATCCTGTGCGTACCCGGCGAGCCGGCACTGGCGCGGGCGGTGATCGTCAGCTGGAGCGGGCGCCCGCGGATCAGCGATCGCCGCGCGGACGGGCTTCCGCTGCGCTGTCCGGCGGCCTCCTGAGGCCGCCTGTGGATGCCCCCGCGAGATCCCCGGGGAGGTCCGGCGCATGCCGCGAAGCCCCGTGGGCCGGGGCCTGCGGGCGGTTGACCCCGGGGGGGCGGATCAGTACCATACACGCCTCCAATCCCCGGTAGCTCAGTTGGTAGAGCAAATGACTGTTAATCATTGGGTCGC
>JALUJS010000489.1 GCA_027056825.1 Candidatus Krumholzibacteriia bacterium
TCGAAGACGAGCTTCTCCCCGGGGCCGTACACCGTGGGTGCGACCGTTGGTTCCGCCTCCGCGTTCACATCCATGCTGTCGGAAGCGGCGGCCGTCTCCCGTGCCGAGACGGCGACGCCCGCGTACTGAAGCAGAAGCAGGGTCAGCATCGCAGCCGGATGTCTGAGTAAGCGAATCATCACGCAACGTCCTTTCACCGCGGTGAGGATTACCGCGATGGAGAATCTACAGCCCCGGTCCCGAATCGTTCCCCGGCCACCGGTGGGGCCACTCAATCATGTGGTCCCAGCACGCGGTCCAACGCCTCCAGCACCGCCGGGGGCCGGATGGCGGGCAGGCAGGAGAACGACGCGCACTCGTGGAGGTGGCAGGGATGGCACGGAGGCCGGACACCCAGCACCTCGAAACGCGGATCCTCCGCGTAGGGAAACCAGATCTCCGGTTCGGTGGGACCGAAGAGGGCCACCGTGGGCGCGCCCAGGCCCACGGCCGCATGCATCACCCCGCCGTCCACCGCGATCACCGCCCGGGACCTGCCCAGCAGGGCCAGGACCTCCTGCAGAGGAAGGGCCGGCAACACCCCGCCCCGGTCCGCAGGCAGCTCGGGTCGCCAACCGGTTCCCGCGCCGCCGGGAGGCGTCAGCACGACCAGCTTTTCGGTGCACCGGGCCAGCAGCAGGCTCGTCAGTTCCCGCCAGCGGGCCGCGGGCCACATCTTGGCCGGCCAGGTGGCGCCGGGAGCAAGGACCAGATACGCATCCTCGGGTCCCACCCCGGCCGCGGTCAGGGCCCTCTCGCCCACCGGCCCCACCGGCCGTGCGGCCAGCCGCGGCAAAAGGGGCCCGTTCCCCGCCCGGGTGGTCAGCCAGTCGGCGAACCGGAGTCCGGACTCCTGGTGACGCAAGGGCGCCAGCCGGCAAAGGTGGTCGCCGAGCCCGCCCGGCGCCACGGCGCGCCACCGTTCCTCGGCCATGACCTCGCGTCGATCCGTGACCGTATGGGTATACAACCGCCTGCGCCAGCTGCGGGCGCCTCCGATCCGCAGGGGAATTCCGGCGCCCCGCAGCAGCAGCACGCTGCGCGGGTTGAAGAAGAGGTCCACCGCCAGGTCGTAGCCGGCGGCCCGCAAACCACTCCTGGTGCCGAGCCAACCCGTTCCCCTGCCCAGGTCGGCGCCGTGAGCGGCGCGCGCGCGGGCGTCCCCGCCGCTGCGCCCCGCAGCCAGGATGTGCAGGCGATCCAGCAGGGGATGCCCCTGTAACACCGGCGCGGCCGCCTCCTCGCACAGGAAGCCGAGCTGCAGATCCGGATCGCCCTGGCGCAGGGCCTCCAGGACCACCGTGGACATGACCACGTCACCCAGGTAACGCAGCCGGGTGACCAGGATCCGCCGCAGGGAGCGTCCCTCCAGGACCCAGGTCATGCGTCCGTCTCCCCTGCGCCCAGGATGAGACCGATGGCGGCCGGCAGGTCATCGACCACGGCGAAGGGCGGATTCGTGCTCCAGCGGTCCCGCACGGCCTGCAGGGAGGTCTCGCCGTACCCGGTCCGGACCAGGATGGCGCCGATTCCCAGGCGCAGGCCCGTCTCCACGTCGCTCAACTTGTCCCCCACCATCCAGGAACGGTGGTCAAGCCCTTCCAGCAAGCCGGCCTCGCGCACCAGCCCCGGCTGCGGCTTGCGACATTCGCAACCTTCGCCCGGCGCATGCGGGCAGTAGTGGAAGGCGTCGAAAACGGCGCCATCGGCGGCCAGGAGATCCTCCATGCGCTGCATGACCGCCGCCAGGTCGCCGAGGGTAAACAGGCCGCGGCCGAGCCCGGATTGGTTGGAAAGGCCGCACAGGTACCAGCCGGCCTCGTGGGCGCGGCGCAGCGCGGCCGCCGCCCCGGGGATCAGCTCCACCCCGCCGGGATCGCCCAGGTAACCCCGGTCGCGGATCACCACGCCGTCGCGGTCCAGCAGGATCACCTTCCAGGGAGGATGGGGTCCCGTCCCCGGTCCACGCTTCCAGACGGTCATGGCGCGCCTTCCCCGGTGACGATCCGGCCGCCGGATGCCAGAAGGGCATCGACTTCGGCCAGGACCCTTCCCGCATCGAGGGCCTCGAGGCAGAACCGGTCCTGGTTGCAGGTGCGGCGGAAACACGGGCTGCAGGGAAAACCCTCGGGAACCACGCAACGGGTCCGTGGACCCAGCGGCGCGGTCCAGCGGGGATCCGAGGATCCGAAGAGCCCGACAGTGGGCGTACCCAGGACCGCGGCCAGGTGCATCAGCCCGCTGTCGTTGCCCACGAAGACCTCCGCCCGCCGCAAAAGCGCCGCGGCACGCGGCAGGGAGGTGGCCCCCACCATGTCGATGATCCCGGCCGGGCCGGCCGGGCAGTCGCGCACCGGCACGTCCCCGGGAAGGC
>JALUJS010000490.1 GCA_027056825.1 Candidatus Krumholzibacteriia bacterium
CCTGCGTGAGGTTGGACCACTTTATCCCCATACGGTTTTAACCCGGATTATTGAATCGCTATGCGATCCCGCAAGGCGATGACATGAAGGAGCGTAGCGATTCAATAATCCGGGTTAAGCGTCCCCCCTGTGGTCATGTGAGAGGAGAATCCCGTGTCCCGTGCCGAAAAACTCTTCCAGGAGCAGAAGGAAAACTTCGCCCGCTGGGAAATCATCAAGGACATCGTCGACCAGCAGATCGACCTGATGCTCAACTACCGGCAGAGCGGGCATCCCGGCGGCAGCCGCTCCAAGGCCCACTACTTCATCAGCCTGTTGCTGAGCGGGGCCATGCGCTGGGATATCCGCCACCCCGAGAAGCGCTTCGGCGACCGCTTCGTGCTGGTGGCCGGCCACACCGTGCCGCTGGTCTACTCCACCCTGGCCGTGTTCAACGAGGCCCTGCGCCTGATGCACGAGAAGACCGGGGACGACAAGTACCTGGTCGGCGGCGGCCGCGAGCGGATGCTGACCTGGGAGGACCTGCTGGGCTTCCGCAACCTGGGCGGCCTGCCGGGCCACGCCGAGATGGCCGAGAAGAACCTCTTCGTGAAGTTCAACACCGGGCCGAGCGGCCACGGCGCCCCCGTCTGCGCCGGCGAGGCACTGGCCCTGAAGAAGGCCGGCGCCCCGGAGGTCAAGGTCTTCGGCATCGAGGGCGAGGGCGGCCACACCGCCGGCTGCTGGCACGAGACCAAGAACACCGCCTACGGCCTGGGCCTGGACAACCTCTTCATGATCATCGACTGGAACGACTTCGGCATCGACCCCCACCCCACCAGCCGCATCGTGGCCGGCACGCCGCGTGACTGGTTCGCGCCGTACGGTTGGCATGTCCACGAAGCTCCCAACGGCAGCGCGTGGGAGGACGTCACGCGCGCCCTGCTGGAGATGACCCACGGCGACAACCCGGCCCTGCGCCCCGGCATGATGTTCGGCAAGACCCGCAAGGGCCGCGGGTACCACAAGTACGACGCTCCGAGCCACGGCGCGCCGCACAAGTTGAACAGCCCGGAGTTCTGGGAATGCCGCGCCGATTTCACCGCGAAGTACGGCGTCGAATGGGTCGGCAAGGACCAGCCCATCCCCGAAACGAAGGAAGCCCTGCGCGAGCAGTTCGCCGCCAACCTGAACGTGGCCCTGGACGTGCTGCGCAAGGACGAGGACCTGACCGCCTACCTGGCCGACCGCCTGGTCGAGTTGGGCGAGAGCGTGCCCGCGGATCTGCCTTCCTTCACCCTGCCGGTGCAGAAGAATCCCCTGCACGACGACGACCTGTTCGACGTGACCGCCTACCCCGAGGCCATGTGGGCCAAGCCCGGCGAGAAGAAGCCCAACCGGGCCGCCTTCGCCCAGTGGGGCAGCTACGTCAACAGCTACAGCCTGCAGAAGTACGGCCGTCCCCTGTTCCTGGTCTGCTCGGCGGACCTGGCCGGATCGACCAACATCGCCGGCTTCGGCGCCGATTTCGGCGACATGAAGAACACCGGCTGGTACGACCGCGAGAACAATCCCGACGGCGTCATCATGCCCCAGGGCATCACCGAGTTCACCAACGCCGGCCTGATGGTCGGGGCCGCCTCGGTGAATTTCGCCGATGACCCGGAAAAGGACTTCAACGGCTTCTGCACCGCCAGCAGCACCTACGGCTCCTTCAGCTACCTGAAGTACGGCGCCATGCGCCTGTACAGCCAGCTGGCCCAGGACTGCGAGTGGAAGGTCGGCAAGACCATCTGGGTCGCCGGCCACAGCGGCCCCGAGACCGCCGAGGACAGCCGGACCCACTTCGGCATCTTCAGCCCCATGGCCACCCAGCTGTTCCCCGACGGCCAGGTCGTCAACCTCTACCCCTGGGAGTACAACGAGGTGCCGGTTGTGCTGGCGGCGGCCATGAAGACCGACAAACCCATCATCGCCCTGCACCTGACCCGGCCCGGCGTGGAAATCCCCGACCGCGAAGCCCTCGGCCTGGCGTCCCACCTGGAGGCCGCCCGGGGCGCCTACGTCCTGCGCGACTACCGCGACGTCGAGCCGCGGCAGGGCGTGGTCATGGTCCTGGGGACCATGAGCACCTACAACCTCATCCGGGCCCTGCCCGAGATCGACCAGGCCGGGGTGAACGTGAAGATCGTAGCGGTGCCCAGCCCCGAGCTGTTCCGCATGCAGCCCGAGGAGTACCGCAACAGCGTCCTTTCCGCGGGCGACAAGCTCAACAGCACCTACATCACCAACGGCGCGCGCCGCACCATGAAGGACTGGGTCTTCAACCCGGTGGCCGACCAGTACGCCCTGAGCAGCGACTGGGACGACCAGTGGCGGCCGGGCGGCTCCCTGGACGAGGTCTGCGCCAGCGCCCACATCGACCCCGAGT
>JALUJS010000491.1 GCA_027056825.1 Candidatus Krumholzibacteriia bacterium
TAGAAAGTTGCAGAGACTCCATAAAAACTAACAAAATTACAAAGAAAGCAACAGAGCTCACCCAGAAGGCTGTGTCACAGGCGTTGGCCGATGCCTTGAATGAGGAGTTTTCGGCTTTGGGCGCGGGTAGCCTTCAGGTATCTCTGGTCTCGCGATCGAGCAAGGGCAAGACCCTCCATAAGTTGAAGATTGAGTCGTCGCAAGCGAGAAATCCAGCGGAGGTGCTTAGTGAGGGTGAACAGAGGGCAATCGCAATTGCCGCGTTTCTCGCGGAAACTCGACTGAGCAACGGTGGTGGAGGAGTCGTCTTTGATGACCCAGTCTCCTCCTTGGATCATAAACGCAGGGAAAAGGTCGCGAGGCGTCTGGTGCATGAAGCTTTGCGACGACAAGTCATAGTATTTACACATGACATATACTTCTTGTTGATTCTGACGGAACAAGCAGGTCGACAGGGCGTTCAAATAACGACCCGGACTCTAGAAAGGCGGCCAGCAGGTTTTGGGGTAGCAAAGCCAGGTCTTCCATTTGAAGCGAGCGGTACAAAATCAAGAATACGAGCACTCAAGCAGCGACAGCAGGAGGCAGCGAAGCTGTTTCAGGCCGATGATCAACCAGAGTACGAGAGACATGTGAGAGAAATCTATCGCGATCTTAGACTGGCCTGGGAGCGCGCAGTTGAAGAAGTGCTCTTACAGGACGTAGTTGTCCGGTTTAGAAAGGGGGTTTCGACGCGACCGCTGGTGCGCGTCGAGGTAGAGGATAAAGATTACGAAATTATCGAAAACGCCATGTCGAAGTGTTCCAATTATGCCCATGATCAAGCTGCGATGGGAGGTGTCGATTATCCGAATCCGGATGAATTGTTGGCTGACATAGAGCAGCTTGGTGAGTGGTGTAAAAGAACAAACAAGCGGGCGGAGTTGGTCGCAAACCGAAGAAAAAATAAGAAATAGGATGCATCGCCAAACCCCGCAGAGCCTAAGCGGACTATTCGCGAGCTGCAACGCGAAGAAAGGCCGTGCGGAAATCAGCGCCAGCACCCAACGTGCTACTGTTGACCCATTACCTAGAAAATCGCAGATCAGATAAACAGTTTCAGATAGCCGAGCCTGAACCTTCAGCCAGCCGCCGGTTCGGGTTGCCCGGCAACCTTCCTGGTCTTGTGAAACCGTCATCTATATGCTATATGCAAATAGCATATGGCTACATCGTGGAAACAAGCCGGAACGGTCGCTCTGCGGCGCGCCGCCAACCGCCAGTGGGTGCTCAAGCCCCAGGATCTGGCCGTGGCCCTGAAACTGGTCGTTCTTCGGGGGCGGTGGCTCTCCTATGCCGCCCTGGGCGAGGCCATGTACCTGTCGCGCTACGAAGCCCATGCGGCGGTGCAGCGGCTGCTCGCTGCCCGTTTGCTGACCGAGGCGGGTGGCTCGCCCAGGCCGGTGATGGATGCCCTGCGGCCCTTTGTCGTCCACGGCGCGCCCTACGCCTATCCGCCCGTGCGGGGCGAGCTGACCCTCGGTTTTCCCACCGCGCAGGCCGCGCCGCCCTTGAAGGGCAAGGTCGATGAGGGTGAACCGCCTCCCGTCTGGCCGCACCCGGAAGGGATTGCCAGGGGGCAGGGGTTGTTGCCCTTGTATGAAAAGCTGCCGCTGGCGGCGAGGGACGATCCCGCGCTGTATGAGCTGCTGGCGCTGTTCGATGCCTTGCGTATTGGCCAGGGCGCCACGCGAGAACTGGCCCGGGAACTGCTGGAGCAGCGTCTCAGCGCCGAGAATGCGCCAAAGGAGGCCGAGACAATGAGCGACGAGGTACTACGGATCGGCGGACAACTGACCGTTTCCCGGAAGGACCTGGAGGCGTTGGCGAAGAAGTACCACATCCGCCGTCTCTCCCTGTTCGGCTCGGCCGCCCGGGGTGAACTGCGTCCCGACAGCGACATCGATCTGCTGGTGGAGTTCGAGCCCGGCAAGGCCCCCTCCTTGTGGAAGGCGGCCGATCTGCGGGACGAATTCTCGCGCCTGTTCCAGGGGCGTCCGGTGGATGTGGCCTCGCCGGAGATCCTGCGCAACCCTTTCCGTCGCAGAACCATCGAGAAGGATCTGAAGGTGCTGTTCGATGAAGCCGCTTGAGGAGGACGCAGCCCATCTGTGGGACATGCTCGATGCGGCCCGGCAGGCGAGGGACTTTTCCGATGAACTGACCTTCGAGCAGCTGCTGGACGATGCCCGCACGCGCTATGCCATCGAGCGGGCGCTGGAGATCATCGGTGAAGCCGCCCGGCGGGTCTCGCCGGAAACCCGGGAACGACTCGGCACGATTCCCTGGCGGGGCATCATCGGCTTTCGCAACGTGCTGGCCCATGAATACGGCGCCATCGACTATCACCGCCTGTTTACCGTGCTC
>JALUJS010000492.1 GCA_027056825.1 Candidatus Krumholzibacteriia bacterium
GCCCGAAAGGGTCCGGTAGCGGCAGTCGCTGAGCATGCCGTGCAGGGCGTGGCCGAACTCGTGGAACATGGTCCGGACCTCGTCCAGGCTCAACAGCGAGGGCTCGTCGGCGGTCGGCTTGGTGAAATTGCCCACGTTGAAGATCACCGGGATGACGCGCTCGTCGCCGTCGTGGTATTCCTTGCGCAACGAGGACATCCAGGCTCCGCCGCGTTTGCTGGCGCGGGGGAAGTAGTCGCTGTACCAGATGGCCACCACCGAACCGTCCCGGTCGTGGACCTCGTAGGCCTTGACGTCCGGATGCCACACGGGCAGGTCGGGCCGCGGTTTGAAGGTCAGGCCGTACAGGCGGTGCACGGTCTCGAACAGGCCGGCGCGCACGTTCTCCAGCTCGAAGTATGGGCGCAGCATGGACTCGTCCACCGCGAACTGCTGCTTGCGCAGCTTCTCGGTGTAGTACCACCAGTCCCACGGCCGCAGTTTGAAGCCGCCGCCCTCGGCGTCGATCAGCGCCTGCAGCGCGTCCGCCTCGGTCCTGGCCTTACCGATCGCCGGCCACCACACCTGGTCCAGGAGCTTGTACACCGCGTCGGGCGTACCGGCCATGTTGTCGTCCAGCACGTAGGCCGCATGGCTGTCGAAGCCCAGCAGATGGGCGCGTTCGGCCCGCAGGGAGGCCATGCGGGCCAGGATGCGGTTGTTGTCCAGCTCGTCGCCGTGGTTGCCCTTCTCGATGTAGGCGGTCAGCATCTTTTCGCGCGCGGCGCGGTCGGTGCTGAACTGGAGGAAGGGGATCAGGCTCGGCTTCTGGATGGTGAAGACCCACTTGCCGGGAAGATCCCGCGCGGCCGCGGCCTCGGCCGCCGCCGCGACCACGCCGGCGGGCAGACCGTCGAGCCCGGACTCGTCCTCGACCACGTACGCGAAGCGGTTGGTCTCCTTCAGCACGTTCTCACCGAACTGCAGCGACAGCAGGGACAGCTCCTCGTTCAGGGCCTTGAGCTTCTCCTTGGCGTCGTCATCCAGCAGGGCCCCGCCGCGCACGAACCGCTTCCAGGTCTTCTCCAGCAGGGTGGCCTGCTCGGGATCCAGGTCCAGGGACTCGCGCTGACGGTACACCGCGTCGATGCGCGCGAAGAGCTTGTCGTTCAGGAGGATGCCGTCCTGGTGGCGGCTGCGCAGGGGCGCCAGACGCCGGGCGATGGCCTGCATGTCCTCGTTGGTCATGGTGCCGTTGAGGCAACCGAAGACGTTCCCCACCCTGGTCAACAGCGCGCCGGAAGCATCCAGGGCCTCGATGGTGTTGGCGAAGGTCGGGGTCTCGGGGTTGTCGGCGATGGCCGCGATTTCGGCGTCATGCTCCTGCATGCCCCGGGCGAAGGCCGGCTCGAAGTGCTCCAGCTCGATGCGGTCGAAGGGGGGCACGCCGAAGGGGGTGTCCCAGGTCTCGAAGAAGGGATTGGCGTGGGCGGCCGCCGCGGACAGGGATGTGCACAGCGCCATGATGATCAGCACCTTTCGCATGGATCAGTCTCTCCAGTTCTTTTCGGGTTGGGGTCGGTTGTCCAGGATCTCCTCGATGCGTTCGAGCACGTCCATGGTCAGCTTCGGGACAACCTCCAGCGCGGCGATGTTCTCGTGCACCTGCTGCACCCGGCTGGCGCCCAGGATGACCGTGCTGACGTCCTCGTTCACCAGGCACCAGGCGATGGCCAACTGGGCCATGGTGCAGCCCAGCTCGTCGGCCACCGGCTGCAGGCGGCGCACCTTTTCCAGCTTGGCGCGGCCCTCGTCACCCTCGACCAGAGGCCGCAGCCACTGGTAGTTGGGCAGGGTCAGGCGCGAGCCCTCGGGGATGCCGTCGTTGTACTTGCCGGTCAGGATGCCGGAGGCCAGGGGGCTCCAGATGGTGGTGCCCAGGCCGATCTCGTCGTACAGCGGCGCGTATTCCAGTTCCACCCGGTCGCGGTGCAGCATGTTGTACTGGGGCTGCTCCATGGTGGGAGGGATGAGGTGCTCCCGGCGGGCGAAGTCGTAGGCGCGGCGGATCTGGGCGGCCGACCATTCGCTGGTGCCCCAGTACAGGGCCTTGCCCTGCTGCAGGATGTGGTTCATGGCCCACACCGTTTCCTCGATGGGGGTGTCCACGTCCGGCCGGTGGCAGAAGATCAGGTCCACGTAGTCGAGCTGCAGGCGTTTCAGGGCGGCGTCGGTGCCCTCGACGATGTGCTTGCGGCTCAGGCCCTTGTCGTTGACCCCGTACAGGTAGCCGTCGCCGTCCGGGTTGGGCCGGCCGCCCCAGAAGATCTTGGTGGAGACGACCAGGTCCTCGCGCCGCCAGCCGGCCTTCTTCAGCGCCTGGCCCATGATGATCTCCGACTGTCCGGCGGCATAGACTTCCGCGTTGTCGAAGAAGTTCACGCCGGCGTCCCAGGCGGCGGTCATGCACGCGAGCGCTTCGTCAACATCCATCTGGTCCCCGAAGGTGACCCATGACCCGAAGGACAGGGCCGAGACGCGCAGGCCGCTGCGGCCGAGAAAACGGTATTCCATCTTTTCCTCCTCGTTCGGTAAAATCGGCATTTTAACACCGCACCCCTTTTCCCGCCCGGTCAATTTCCATATATACAGGAAAGTTCGCCATTCTCATGCGTCCGCAGGCTACCTGTTCGCAACCGGAAGCTTCGCTCAGCGGCAGTCCCGGACCCAAAGTGAAAGTGAAGGGGATGATGAATTTCCTGCGCAGATCCGCATTCCTTGGTGTCCTCCTCGCCCTGTCCCTGGTCGCCCTGGCCCCCCTGCACGCGTTGGCCGGCAAGCAGATCACCGACCGGTACTGGGACGACAGCGACGGCGACCCCATCGACGGCAACGACTTCAGCAGCGGCGGCGGTGGCGGCTCCGACGACATCTTCCACCAGGATTCCGCCGGCGACTCCGGCATCGGTGGACGTTTCCTGGTCGTCATGCCCGTGCCCATGTCCGGCGCCAGGATCGTGGTGCTCCCGACCTTCGAGTCCGGGATCTTCATGGTCCGCTTCTCCGTGATCAACAGCAGTCCCGTGGCCCTGGAGGAGGACCATGTCAGGTAGCAGCCAGCGCGCGAACATCAGGATGTTTCCCACCGGGGGCAACGTACGGGACCTCCCCCTGCCGCACGCGACCTGGCGGCTGGCGAGCGAGGCGTTCCTCGCCGAGGACTACGAGACGGCCCTCCGCGAGATCAGGCACGCCCTGAACACGGTCCCCGCCCAGGAGGGGGAGCCCGTGGTCCCGGTGCCCGATCCGGGTGAACCCACGGTGAAGGACGGGGTGGTGCTCTGCGCTCGCTGCCTCTTCCAGCTCGACCGTTACGAGGAGTTCGAGGTGCTCCAGGCGTCGGCCGGGCGCTGGGGACTTGTGCCCGACCACATGCCCGACCTGGACGTGGTGAACCTGGCCTTCGCCTGCAAGCGGGGCCGGTACGACCGGGTGGTGGAGGAAGCCTCCGGGTTCATCAACGCCCACCGGCAGGACCTGCCGCCGGTCATCGCCCATTACCTGTACCTGCGCGGCCTGGCGTTTTCCCACATGGGCGAACCCGTGCGGGCCCGCGAGGACACCGAGGGGGCCTTCGCCCTGTTCAAGGTCCTGGGTGAGCACCTGGAAAGCGCGCGGGCGGCGAACCTGGTGGGCATCCTGTCCCTGCGCGCGGGCCGGCTGGATGCGGCCGAACGCTGGTTCCGACGCGCCCTCGAGGGCCACACCCGCCTGGGCATGCTCAAGAACATGGGCGGCAACCAGCTGAACCTGGGCATCGTGGCCTACAAGCAGGGCGATCCCGGCAAGGCCCTGGTGGCCTTCGAGGCGGCCGCCGGCCTGCTCAAGTCCGTGGACGCGCAGGTCAGCCTGTGCCGCCTGGACATCGCCCGCGGCAACACGCTGCGCATGCTGCGGGATTTCGACGGCGCGCGCGAGAACCTGCTGAACGCCTACGAGGCCGCGGGCCGGCTCATGCTGTCGCGCGAGGAGGCGCTGGCCCTGGAGTTCCTCGGTGACGTCGCCCGGGACCAGGACCGCCTCGACCAGGCCCGCCGCTACTACAGCCGCGCCCTGGCCATCGCGGGCGCCATCGCCCCGGAAGGGGACGTGGTCATGGAGGTCATGCGGCGGCAGGGCGAGGCCCTGCTGATGCTGGGCCGTCCCGCGGAGGCCCTGCCGGTCCTGCAACGGGCCGCCGCTCTGGCCTCCCGCCAGGACGACCGCTTCGAGGCCGGGGTCATCGACCGGGTCCTGTCCGCGACCATGCTCGAGCTGGGCGATCCGGTCTCGGCGGCCGATCTGGCCGGTTCGGCGGTGGGCGCCCTCAAGGATCTGGGTGCCCGCTGGGAACTGATGCTGGCCCTGCGGCAGCGCGCCGAGGTCAGCTCCGCTTTGGCCGACAGCGGCCTGCACAACGATCCGGACGGTCTGCTGGCCGCCGCCTGGAAGGACGCCATGGGCGCCCTGGACCTGGCCCTCAAGTTCGAGGTGGATCACTGGATCATCACCGGCCGCCGCCTGCTGAACACCATCGCCCACCGCAGGGACCTGCTGGACGCCGAAGGTGCGGTCCCGGCAGGGGCGGCGGCGTCCACCCCTTCCCGGCTCATCCACGTGGCCGCCAACATGCGGGACGTGGTCCAGCTCGCCGACGCCTTCGCCGAGTCGGGTGAACCGGTGCTCATCACCGGCGAGACGGGAACCGGCAAGGACCTGCTGGCCAGGCGGCTGCACGAGCGCAGTCCCCGCCGCAACCGCGAGTTCGTGTGCGTCAACGTCTCGGCCATCGCCAGGGACATGTTCGCCCGCGAGTTCTTCGGCCACGTGCGGGGGGCGTTCACCGGCGCGGAATCCGACGGTCCGGGTTTCGCGGCCCTGGCCGACGGCGGTACCCTCTTCCTGGACGAGATCGGCGACCTGCCCATGGAACTGCAGCCGCAGCTGCTGCGGTTGCTGCAGGACGGCACCTACCAGGCGGTGGGGGATCCCCGGCAGCGGAAGACGGACCTGCGTCTTGTGGCGGCGACCAACGCGGACCTCAAGGCACAGGTCGCGTCGGGGCTGTTCCGGGCCGACCTCTACTACCGCCTGAAGATCCTCGAACTCAAGATTCCCCCGGTGCGCGAACGGCGCGAGGACATCCTGCCCCTGCTGCGGCACTTCCTGTGCGAGAGCGCCGGCCGGAGCGTGGACCTGAACGACTTCTTCAACGAGGACAGCCTGGACCGGATCCAGTGTCACCAGTGGCCCGGCAACGTGCGGGAGATCGCCATGGTCGCCCGGCAGGCCTCCGCCCAGCTGGCCTCGCGCGGGTCGGTGTGCGTGGAGATCGAGGATGCCGAAGGCCATCCCGTGTTCCTGACCGGTCCGGGTACCTCCGCGACCGATTCCCGGCCCCGGCCGCGGGGGCGGACCCTGCCCACGGCGGCCGGCTCTCCCGACCGCGGGCGGATCCTCATGGCCCTTTCCGAAACCGGCGGCAACCGGGCGGAGGCGGCGCGCCGGCTGGGCGTCAGCCGCAGCACGTTGTACCGGCGCATGGAGAAGCTGGGCATCGCCGGCCGGCTCGTCGATCCGGTGGGCTGACGCCCGGGTATGTGTCCGGCCTTGGCGTTGGCCCGGGGCCGGACACGGATCCTTCCCGCAACATCCCCTTCGGTGGACTCATTGTCCCAACGGGTGCACAACTCCCGGTTCCGGAAATTCCGATGATCGCCCGGGTGTTTCTTTTAACTCCTTGTCGTGAAACAATATACCTAGAAATCACTGGCGCGCGACGCCCGCGGGCACACGCCCTGCATGATCCGGATCGCCCGACAGCGTGACGGCAGGCCCCCACGGGAGGATGGAATCATGAAAGCAGGGAAAAAGACAGGTTTGGCGTTCCTGGTCCTGGTCATCTGGATGACTGCCGCGGTGGCCGCCCAGGCGGCCGTACGGGTCTATCACCACCGGGGATACCGCCGGTCCGGCCCCTCCAACCTGGAGGTGGTGCTGGAAGGCGGAATGGCCTCGCCGGTGGGTGATGTCTCCGATCCCCTGGACTTCGAGGGCGTGGGCAAGGACGCGGGAACCGGCTACGAGCTGGGCATCCGGCTGCGCCAGTTCACCGGTGCGGGCGTGGCCATCTCGCCGGCCTTCCACTACGTGGAATTCGGCAAGACCAGCGGGATCGGTGATTTCGACCTGGGCGCGGGGCTGGGGTACGAGGTCAAGACCTCCCTCATGCGCTACGGCGTGGACTTCCAGTTTTTCATGGGGCCGCGCCGGGGACGCACGGCGGCCCTGTATCTCTCCGGCGGCGTGGCGCTGATCCACAACCGCTACCGGGACGAGCTTTCCGGTTTCGGGCCCTACGAGGCCTCGGTCAACACTCCCGGCGTGAGCGTGGGCGCGGGACTGCGCGCCACCAACTTCGAACTGTCCGCGTCCTATACCTTCGACCGCTTCTCCACCGACCAGATGGCCTCGGTGGACGGTGATCTGGACTACAACTGGGATTACCTGAGCGTGCGTTTCGGACTGGCTTTCGGAGCGCGGTGATTTGACAGGGAGGCCCTGCGCGCTTAATCTGGATATCCGCATCCAGGAATATGCAGGGCCCCTGTTTTCGTTCGCTGCTCTGCCCAGGACAATAAAATCGCGCCGACGCCTTGTCGGAGCCCCGTCAGAAAGAGATCCCGCTCCATGTTTTCCCAGACCACCGAGTACGCCCTGCGGGCCATGATCGCCCTGACCCACAGCCAGGGTTCCCCCACCACGACCAAGCAGATCGCCGAGGCCATGAAGATTCCCGCCAGCTACCTGTCCAAGGTCCTGCAGGCGCTGGTGAGGGTCAAGCTGGTGCGTTCCACACGGGGGCTGCGGGGCGGCTTCGTGCTGGCCCGGACCCCGGACATGATCACCATGCTGGATGTGGTCAACGCCGTGCATCCCATCGAGCGCATCACTTCCTGTCCGCTGGACCTGACGAGCCACAGTTCCACGCTCTGCCCCCTGCACCGGCGGCTGGACGACTCGATGTCCCAGGTGGAGGAGGCCATGCGCGCCACGACCCTGGCCGAACTGATCTCCGAGGACAACAACTGTCCGACCCTCCAGGGGCAACTGCAGCAGCTGGGGGAATTGCGGAAGTAGAGCCTGGATCAGGGCTTTTCAGCCTTTCAGCCTTTCAGCCTTTCAGCCTCGTGACGGCCCGTAACACCATGGTGCGGGCCGTTTCCATGTCCTGGGCAGTGGTGTCGTGGCCCAGGGAGAAGCGCAGGGTGCCGGCGGCGACCTCCGGGGCCACGCCCATGGCCGCCAGGACACGGCTGGGCACCAGGCGGTCACCGTGGCAGGCCGCACCGGCGGAGACGGCCACGCCGGGCATGGTCGCCATCAGGTCCGGACCGCGCAGGCCGGGAAAGCCGATGCTGCTGGTGTTGGGCAGTCGGTCGGCGCCGCGGGCGTGGATCACCGTTCCGGGTATGTCCACAAGGAGGTCGGCCTCGAAGCGGTCGCGCAGCTGGGCGATGCGCGCGGGAGCGCCCTCGCGCAGGCGGGTCGCGGCCAGTTCACAGGCGGCGCCGAGGCCGACGATGGAGGCGGTGTTCTCGGTGCCGGGCCGGCGGCCGCCCTCGTGCCCGGCGCCGTACATGAGATTGACCGGATCGGCCTGGTCCCGGATCACCAGAAGGCCCACTCCCTTGGGCGCATGCAGCTTGTGCCCTGCCAGCGACAGCATGTCGACGCCCAGGTCCGCGGCGTCCACCGGGATCTTGCCCACGGCCTGGGCGGCGTCGGTATGCATCCAGATGCCCCGGCCGCGCACCCGGGCGGCGATCTCGCGCACCGGCTGCAGGGCGCCCACCTCGTTGTTGGCGAGCATGACCGAGACCAGGATCGTTTCCCCGTCGCAGGCCGCGAGGACCGCGTCCGGG
>JALUJS010000493.1:0-1149 GCA_027056825.1 Candidatus Krumholzibacteriia bacterium
CCTCGGAGCCTTGAGCTTCCTTTTAAACCGACCGAGAAGTTGACCAGGTTGTTTCATGAAGCCGTGGCCATATACTTGAAAGAAGCAAAGGCTGCAGCCGACAAGTACCCTCCCCCCTACATCCCCTTCATTTGGGAAGCCATTCTTGATGAGTCCACAGGGCCTGTATGGAAAGCCGCCAGAAAAATTGCGAACTCAAAATACTGGCAAGAATGGATGGAACCCGAAACCGACAGTTCCCCACTCTTCAAGCTGCCCCCAGCCAGCCAGGAGAGGCCGGCGAGCAGAAAAAGCCGATCAAGCGCTAGCGCGGAGACCGGATGTCTCTTACTTCTTGCGTTCATTTCTTTTGTCATAATCGCTTCCGTCATCATCAACTAGCCAACTGGAGGTAACCCATGCGGACTTTTGGAAACATTCTGTGGCATTTCCCCTTCTGCGGGTTCCTGACAGCAATTGCAACCTGGCTGATTGGCCTGATTCTGACCATCACCGTTGTTGGGGCGCCAGTGGGCCGCGGTCTCATGGAACACGGAAAATTCCTGTTCTCCCCCTTCAAATTGGCCATGGTCAGCGGTGATGAGCTTGGAAAAAAGCAAAACCCCGTCTGGCGGGTATTCAGCATCATCATCCAGATAATCTACTTCCCCTTCGGTTTGGTCTTGGCCGCCTTGACCCTGATCCAGGTGGCCCTCCTGTTTATCTCGATTACCGGTATCCCGGTGGCTATCGTCCTGGCGAAATCGCTCGGAACCTACTTCAGCCCCGTGAACAAGAAGTGCGTTCCCCACGCAGTAGTGGAAGAACTGGAGCGCCGCAAGGGCCAGGCTGAAATTCAGAAGCACCTGGCCGCCGGGTAGGAGGAATCAAGTTGGCTCGCCCCTGCATTCTCTACGCCCGGTTCTCTTCGGACCGCCAAAACCCCAAGAGCTGCCAGGACCAGCTCAGGGAAGCGCGGGCCTACGCCAGGACCAAGGGATGGAGGGTTGTCGGCCAATTCCACGACGACGGCATCAGCGGGACCAAGGGCCGCGATTCCAGGGACGGATGGGACAAACTCCTGGCCTTCATTGAAGCCGGGGGGCTGGCTGGCGGTGGCGTCGTCCTGACCTGGGACATCGACCGCTGGAGCCGGGACTGGGCGGACGG
>JALUJS010000493.1:1159-2403 GCA_027056825.1 Candidatus Krumholzibacteriia bacterium
GCGTCCTCGAGCAGGCGGGCCTGGCCGGCAAGATCCTCCTGACCCTGAAGGTGGCCGGCGCCGATGAGTTCATTCAGAAGCTCCGGCGGAACGTCAAGCGGGGCCTGGCGGCCAAACGCGAGGCCGGGTACTGGACCTGCCCCCCACCTTTCGGGTTCACTACCAAGCGCACCGGCGGCGGATCCGTCCTCATCCCCGACGACAACGCCAAGTGGGTCGAGCGGATCTACCAGCTGCTGGATGAGGGGCACTCCCCCGCGGCTGTGGCCAGGAGACTGAATGACCTGGGCGTCCAGACCGCCCGGCGGTCCCAATGGACACCGAGCACCGTCCGCCTGATCGCGAAGTCCCCCGTGTACCTTGGCAAGATACCGATCTACAACACCCGGGCCGGCGGAAAGCAACGGTCTGTCGCCTCAATCCCCCGCGACCAGGTGCGGGTCGTTGACGGGCTGCATGATGCCCTGATCGACCCGGGCCTGTGGCATCGAGTCCAGAAACGCCTTGAGATAGTGCGCCGAGGGCCGAACGCCCTGCGTTCCTACCCGCTTTCCGGGCTGGTGGTCTGCGGCGAGTGCGGCGGGCGATGCCAGGTTACCGGCGGAAAATGGCCCTACCGGAATTACCGCTGCCGCCCCTACGGGCTGGAGACCTCCTGCAGCAGCAGGCGAATCGTCCGCGTGGAACTCCTCGAGGGCGCCGTTCTCGCCTGGGCCCGGGACATGGCTTCCGACCAGGCGGCCATCGACCAGGCCTCGCGGCGCCTAACAGCTCTTGATCGGGCTGCTGCGCAGCATCAGTCCCTTGCCCTGGCGCCAGCCAGGCGAAAAGTCGATGACCTCACCATGAAGCAGGAGAGACTCCTGGAGGCCCTCTACGCTGGCGGAGCGCCCACCCTGATCAACGAGAGGCTCCACCAGGTCCAGGCCGAACTGGACGCAGCCAGGGAGGCCCTGGAGGCCCTGGGCGAAGAGGTCGAACCCCTCAGCCCGGAGGATCTCGCCAGGGTCATCATGGACGCACTCGAGGAAGGGGCCGCCGACCTCGCCCAGGTGGCCCCCTACATCGAATGGATCAAGCTGCCGGCGGACCCGGACCAGCCGCCGGTGATGAGGGCCTTTGGGCAGGATTTTGAGCTGGAGATTCCGAGAACGGAGAAGGACAGGACCAAATTGGCCGCGACCAGGGAGGCATCAAAATGGAAATGAAGTTTATCTGGCATACCGATGCCGATCCTCTTGGCC
>JALUJS010000494.1 GCA_027056825.1 Candidatus Krumholzibacteriia bacterium
CCGAGATCGAGGTCAGGGGAGTGCGCAGCTCGTGGCTTACGTTGGCCACGAAGTTGGCCTTCATCTCCGCCAGGCTGCCCAGCTTGTCCGAGGCCCGGGCCAGCTCGGCGTTGTTGCGGGCCAGGCGGTCGTACACGCGCGCGGACTCCAGGGCGATGGTGCCCTGGTAGGCCAGGAACTCCAGCAGGCGCAACCGCACCGGACCGGGCACCCGCCGGTCGCGCGGATCGTCCATGGTGGCATAGCCCAGGGTCTCCCCGTCGGGGGTGGTCAGCGGAACCAGCAGCAGGCGTTCGGCCGACCAGGGTTCGCCGGCGGCCGCGTCCCCGGCCCAACGGTCCGGACCGGCCCCTGCACGATCCACCAGGTAGCAGCCCCCGCGGGCGCGGGCGCTGCGGCAGGTCGCCTCGTACTCCTCCCGGGTGACCTGCAGGCCCGTCAGACCGGCGATGCTCGCCTCGGACAGGCCGTGGAAACCGCGGGCGGTGAAGGTGCCGGCGGCGTCGGACCACAGGTACACCACCACCTTCCCGAAACCGGAAACCTCGGCCAGCGCAACGGCCAGACGCGCGGGAAGGTCGGTGAGGCTGCGGGTGGCGTTGAAACGGGCGCTCTCGGCCAGGATGCGCTCCAGGATCTGGACCCGGTCCCGCAGTTCCTGCCCGTCCAGCTGCTCGCGGCGCAGGCTGTCCTGCAGGTCCTGTCGGTCGGTCCGGTCGCGCAGGCGGCCCAGCCGCTCCTGCTCCAGGGCTTGCTGCAGCTCATCCCGCTGCCGCTGGAGGCGACCGAAGCGGACGGCGATCCGGCGCAGGGACATGGCCGCCCACACCCCGAACCCGGTAACGGTGACCAGGGCGGCCACCGCAGGCAACGGCAGCGAGATGGTCCCGGGCACTCCCAGCAGGGAGCCCCTGGCGGTCAGGGTCGCCCCCGTCGCCGTCAAGACCAGCAATGCCGCCAACGCCTTCACCGTTACACCGCTCCGGACTCCGGCGCGAGGATGCGGCTGATCCTCTCGACCAGACGGGACACAGAGAACGGCTTGCGCATGAACAGGTTGGCGCCGGCCTCCTTGATCCTGGCGCGCGTGTCCTCGTCGCTTTTGGCTGACAGGGCGATGATGGCCGTGCCCGCGTAGCTGCTGTTGCGCCGGATCAGGCGCGTGGTGTCGATGCCGTCCAGCTTGGGCATCATGATGTCCATGATCACGATGTCCGGCCGGAAGGAGGCCATGCGGTTCATGCAGTCGATGCCGTTGGCCGCTGTCATGACCCGGTGGCCCTCCTGCTGGAAGGCCTGGGTCAGCAGGTTCACCAGGGGTTGCTCGTCGTCGACGATGAGAATGCGGGCCTGGACTGCCATCACTGCTCCCGGTTGGTGGTGGGTTTCGTGGTCTTGCCCGCGTCGGACTGCGCACCGCGAACGGCCAGTTCGAGGGCGGTCACGACCCGGGGATCGAACTGCCTGCCGGCGCAGGCGCGGATCTCGGCCAGGGCCTCGGAGGGATCCACTCCCTGGCGGTACGGGCGGTTCGTGGTCAGGGCAAACCAGGCGTCCACCACCGCCAACAGGCGCGAACCCAGGGGGATATCCTGCCCCCGGAGGCCGTCGGGATAACCGCGCCCCTCCCAGCGCTCGTGGTGATGGCGAATGATGGTTGCCACCTCGGGCCCCGGCAACAGGGGCTCGATGAGTTCCAGGCCCTGGCTGACGTGGCGTTCGACTTCGTCGCGCTGATCCTCGGCCAGGCGGCCGGACTCGCCCAGCACGTCCTCGTCCAGGCGGATCATGCCGGCATCGTGCAGGACCGCCGCCACCAGCACGGCGTGGCGTTCATCCGCCGACAGGCCCAACCTCTCCGCGAGATCCGCCACCAGTTCCAGCGCTGCGGGGGTGGCGGTGGGGATGCCCCGCCTGCGGATCTGCATCAGGGTGCGCAGGGCGCCCAGACAGGCCGCCTGCCCCCCGTCGATGTTGTCCAGGCAGGAGGAAACCAGCCGCGCCAGGATGCCGATCTGCCGCACGTCCCGGTCCCGGAACCTGTTGCCCCGGCCCGAACGCGCAAGGACCAGGCAACCGGACGCGCAGTCCCAGCGGGTCACCGGTGCAACGAGTTGCGATCCCGGTCCGCCGCGCAGCCATGGCAGGTCGCCGGCCGGTGGGGCCAGGACCGAGGGATCGGGCGCCATACCATCCTCCCACCGGTCGCGACCATCGAGCAGGTCACACCAGGCGGCGGTCTCCGGCACAGGTTTCGGATCCGGCGCCAGGGGTCCCAGACCCAGGGCGCACACCGTCGCCAGCTTGTCGGCACCGTCGCGCAACAGCAAGGCGGCCTGGTCCGCGCCGCAAAGCTCGGCCACCAGCCGCACCGCTTCGGTGAGCAGCAGGCGCAGGTCC
>JALUJS010000495.1:0-7495 GCA_027056825.1 Candidatus Krumholzibacteriia bacterium
CATCCGGCAGGGTCGGTCGGCCGGGCAGGCACATCCCCGCCATCCCCACCAGACCCAGCAGCGCCAGGCCCCGCGGGTCGGCCAGCAGGGAGCACCGCCGCGCCAGCGGTTCGACCACGCGGGCCGGAACCAGCGGCAACTTCACCCACACCGGAAAGCGGGAGCGCAGGAAGTCCCGCCAGGCGAACGGGCGGGGCTCCAGGCCCGCAGCCAGGCGGGCCGCCAGGGCGACGCCGTCCTTGTGCGCGCCGGGGGCCGCGGCCAGGTGCTCGCGCAGGGCCGCCGGGGCGGGGCGTGTGCCGTCCAACGGTTGCAGGATCGCCCCGATCCCCGGCGGAACTCCCAGCCTCACCCGGCCCGCCCGTACCAGCCAGGGTCCCGTGTCGTGGGGAAAGACCCGGAGCACGGCCGCCATCAGCCCCCTCCCAGGCGGGCCATGCCCAGCAGGCACAGGCGCAGGCCGTGAAAGGTGACCCAGGCGCGGCCATGATGCTCCTCCAACTCGGCGAGGGTGGGTTCCCCGTCGCGCAGAGGGTCCAGGTCCCCATCCTGCAGGCCCGAGGCGGGATAGAAGCGGTCCCGGGACAGGTCGGCCAGGATGTCGCCCGCCCAGACCTCCACATCGCTTTCCAGCACCAGGCGCACCGTCTCCGGCGACCGCTCCAGGCAGGTGAAGAAGGCGCGCTGGAAGTCCTCGCGCAGCCCGGTGGGAACACCCGCCGGATCGACCACCGCGCTGCGGAAACATGAACTCGAGGTGCGCAGCATGGCCCAGTAGCGCCACTGGTGGGGGCGGCGCATGATGTGGCTGAAACACCAGTCGTAGAGGAGCCGCGTGACCGTCTGCGGGTCGTCACGGCGGGTCCAGCGCAGGGTCGGATCGCCTTCCCACAGCACGGCGCCATCGTCATCCCAGGCCAGGGCCACCCTGTGCACGGGACACTCCAGGCGGCAGGCCAGCCGCGCCAGGCCTGTCCGCACGCGGATGCTCCGGCCCGGCAGGTCGTAGCGCATACCCTTGTCCCGGGTGGCCCGGCTGCCGTCACGGCCGGTGTTGCCGTCCAGGTAGACCAGCACCGGCCGGTCGTCGCGCAGGGCCTTGATCATCCGGCGCACGAACCCCCGCTCGGCCAGTGAGGCCCATTCCACCCGTCCCCGGTATCCCAGCCTGCGGCCCAGGCGCTCCACGCTGGGCTGGAAGGACCGGCGGGCGATCTCGTTGAGGACGATCACCGGCTCCAGCCCCGCGTCCAGCCACGGTTCGGCCAGGAATTGGTAGGGTCCCAGGTGCAGGGACACCGTGATCCCCGCGGCCAGTTCGGGATGGTCCGCGAAATAGCTGTGGCCGGGGGCCAGGACTGCACGGTCCCCCGACCACAACCCGGCGAGAGCCTCCCGTTCCCTCGCCAGGTCCGCATCCTGCCGCCGCTTGATGCGCAGCAGGTCTTCCTCCTGGGCGTCCGGCAGGACCGCCCGCAGGTTCCAGAGTTCAAAGGCCAGGTCCCGTCTGCGATAGGGGACCGCCCCGCCGTGTTCCGCCGTCATGTCATCGCCTCCCTGCGCCATGCCCTTCCCCGCTCCGGTTCGGCCCGGCGCCGCTCCCGCCCGCGGGGGCGAAACGGGAGCGGCGGTGGGGACCGGGCCTGCGTCCCCTCAGCCGGACCGGGCGACCGCTACTGCAGACCCGAGGGGTCCATGTGGGGGTACGGCAGCATGCCGTCGTCGCCCAGCAGGTCGGGGTCGCCGATCTTGCACACGCAGCAGTAGGTGTGGTCGACGGGCTGCTCGCCCCCCGCGCCTCCGTCGGTTCCGCCGTCGATGAGCAGCGGAGCGAACTCCAGGCGCTCCTGCAGTTCCTGGATGCCCAGGCGGCGCAGGCTGGCGTCCAGCTCGGCGGGGGTGAAGGTGTTGTCGTGGTTCCGGTTGGTCATGATGGCTCCTCCTTGCCGTTGGCTTCCGTGCGGGGACAGGCGGCTAAAGCAAGGAGCGGCCCCTCGTGGGGAAATTTTGCAATGGCTTGCGATACAATCAGGTAGAGTTGTCGAGGGCTTCAAGAATGCAGGAAGCCCGTCATCGGCCGGGGACGGTATTCCGGGATTTGTCTTCACTTGGCGGCTGAATCAAACATCTTGCGGAAAGCACCAGATATTTACAAAAAATTCCGGGCTCCCTTATTTGATGGCATATCCCACATAGCATTCGCCCGCATTATTGAATTGCTACGCATCAAATAATGCGGGTCAGGGGGCTGACATGACCTCTCCCCGTTTTCGATTCATGGTCCTTGTCCTGTTTCTGATGTTGGCCGGCGCGAAACCGCTGCTCGCGGCCGAACCGGTGACCACCGACGCCATGTTCCTGCGCGGACCGGACCGGGACGCCCTGATCCTGCGTCCGTGGCTGGAACGGGAAAGCCAGGGGCCGGTGTTGCTGGGCATCCCCGCGAACGCGGAAGTGCGGATCGCTCCCGATATGCCCCTGGACCTGATGAGGCTGGCGGTGTGGGAGGGGGAACGGCCCTTGAGCCGGCTCAATGAGGGCATCCTCGCAACCTTGTGCGAAAAGGAAGTGTTCAGGGACTTGAAACCCGCACCCACGCACATTGCGGTGACGGCCGGGACCATGCAGGAGTTGCAACGCCATTGTGACCGCGCCGGTCTGGACCTGGATGCCGGCCAGGTGGCCACGGCACAGTCCTTGTTCGCGGACGGGCTGCGGGTTCTCCTTCTGGAGTGGGAGCCGGTTGAAGTCGGAAGGGGCCACTTCCGGATTCCCCTGGCAGCCATCGCGCTGATCTTTCCGGAACGGGTCGGGGAAATTCCGGTGCACTGGCCCGCTTCGCGCCGCGGCTGCCTCGGCACCATATTGCTGGTGGCCGACCAGCCCCTGGTTCCCGGGGAACAGGACCGGTCATACTGGGATTGTGCTCTTCACGCCATGGACCATGACTCCCTGGCCCAGGCCTTGTCGGAGGTGGGCCTGGCTGTTCCCGGGTCCCCGGTGTGCGTCATCGCCGCCCTGCACCAGTGCGATGACCAGGCGTCACTGCACCCGGTCGGCCTGGATCCCTCGCGCGACCTGGGAGGCTCCATGAGCCTGGTCGCCGCGGCCTGGTATGGCCGCCATCCGTCGGATGCCGCCGCCCGGTCCCTGCGTGCGGTCCTGGCCGACACCTCCCGCACCGACGAGAATGTGTTGTTCTGTATCTGGGCCTGGGACAAACAGGACACCCCCGACCGTCGGAAGGCCCTGAAGCCCTGGCTGGGCAGTTCCAACGGACGGTGCCGCAGCGAAGCCATCACCGCCTACTGCGCCGGGGACCGGGACTGTTTCAACCACCTGGTCCTGGGATCAGACGGACCATCAGACGACGACTGGTCCCGCGCCCTGAGAACCGCCGGCCTGCAAATGATGCAGGCCCCGGATTCCCTGGATTCCCTCTTGCTGACCGGGGTCATGGACCACGGCGACCCCCTTATGACCTGGCTGGAACAGCCTCCAAAAAATGAAAGGTATGATTTTGGACGCGTTCATTGGGCGACGCTGGCCCTGGCGAATCTCGGGGACGAGCGAGCCCTGGCAACGCTGGCCGACGCCATCGGATATTCCGGCCTGCAGTTGGTGAACAGGGCCGGACAAACCCAGCGCAACCGCGCCCGATCCCTGGACAACCTGGTCTGCGGCCTGTTGCTGGACACCAGTTTGCTGCGTCTGCATTGGCCCCTGATGCAACACTTTCTGCTGGCGACCCGGAACGCGACCGGACTGAGAGAGCAGGTTCTCGACCGGGTGCTCGCCGGGGAAGTCCTGCCTCCGGAACTGGTCCCCGCGGTCCTTGCGGCCAAGAAAGACTGGTCGGGAAGTTCGATGGATAATGTGTGGGGGGCCCTGATCTTTACTCACCATTTGAATGACCCGCTCATCAAGGCGCCGGAGTTCCAGACCGCCCGCATGAAGCTGACCCTGGCGGGCATGGGCATGGCCTTCGCCCTGCATGGTTGGAATCGCCAACTGGATGACCTGGTCAGAAAAACCCGCGATCCCCAGGTCCGCGACCTCCTGCTGGACGCCAGGATCCTGAGCCGGATTCCCGATTTCCGCATCCGGGGCCTCCGCGCTTGCGGTCCGGATTCCGCCGCCGACCACCTGCCGTCCCTGTCCGACCAGATTCGCACGCGGCTGCTGGTGATCTGGCCCCGGCTATTGAAACCGGTCAAGGTGGCAGCTGACGCCCGATACAGCCCTCCGCCACCGCGGCTGGAAAATACCGTGCCCCTTTACCGCCTGCGAATGACCTCCCGCTACCTGATCCATTGCCAGGAGGGAAGGCAACTGGCCGGGCGCCTGCTTCAGGAAGAAGACCTGCACCCGGCCATCGAGGCTTTCATAGAGGACTGCCTGGGTGAGCGGCCCAGGTTCGGCATGTGGGTCATTCACCCGCCCACGACCGTTGCCTTGTGGTGACGTGTCAGCGGAACAGGCTCTTGACCTCGCCCCAGCTCACGGCCTCGTCCGCCACCACCGAGGTGTTGATCACCGCCACGCCGGTGATGTCCATGCCGCCGGATTCGCTGGCGGTGGGATACGGGTCGGCCACGGGGCGGCCCAGGTAGTCCTGGGTGGCGTTGCCGGCGATGTCCCCGATGACATCCACCACGCGCACGAAGTTGATGGCGTCCAGGTCCACCGTCCCGGAGATCACCAGGGGATCGCCCGCGGTGACCAGGTCCTGCAGATCGAATCCCGTGCCCCCCACGAAGTTGCCGGCCAGGTTGTAGAACAGGGCCGGATCCGAGGTATCCCACGGGCCGATGACCTGGGTCTGGCGGCACAGGGCCGGCAGTCGCGCGAAGTCCACGCCGTTGCTGCTGACCTCGACGAAGCCCAGCTCCATGTACACGCCGTTCCAGGCGAAACCGTTCTCGAACACGGCGAAGTCGTCGCCGGGGCCGTTCTGGATGGGTTCGGCGAAGCCGAGGGTGATCCAGCCGCCGTCGCCCAGGCTGAACGGCGTGCCGGCCGGGCCCAGCACGTCGGTCTCGGCGCCGTAGCTGGCCAGACCCAGCTCGGGCTGCTGGTAGTCCTGGGGACCACGTACGGCCTCGACCACGTGGGTGGCCCAGGCGACCAGGGCGGGATCGGCGCGGTCGTACTCGTTGTTGACCTGGCCGGTGTCGGTGAACTGGGCCAGGACCGGGCCGGACAGCAGCAGGGTGATGATCAGGACGGTGGCGAAAACCTTGTTCATGGTGTGTCTCCTTCGGTTGCAGACGGTCATTTGACGATGGTGACGGTACGGACCGCGAAGCCCGATCCGGTCTGGGCCGCCAGGCGATAGACGCCCGCGGCCAGGGGAAGGCCGCGCTGGTCGCGGCCGGTGAAGGTCCAGTCGGCATGGCCGGTGGTGTCCAGGGCCACCGCGCCTTCCCACACGCGGCGGCCGCGCAGATCGTATACGCGCACGGCGGCCGCAGCGCCGGGCTTTCCGCTCAACGCCACGGTGACCGCGGGATTGGCGGGATTGGGCCAGGGGGCGGACATGGCCAGGCTTCCTGTTCCCGTAACCCCGGGCACGGGCGAAGCGCCATCGGCCCGGGGCAGAACGATCATGAACGGCGGCAGGCCGGTGGGGATGGTCCCGGCGGTCAGTTCGGCACCGCTTTGGGCGTCGAACACGCGCAGCCCCGCGGCCGCGGCGGTGCGGTCGGCCAAAAAGAGCTGCGCGCCGCCGTCCCACGCCACGTCGGCGTGCACGTACCCGCTGCCGGTATCCAGCACCGTGAGGGTGGAGGTCGCGGTGTCCCAGCGCCGCAGGCTGGTGATGTAGGAGGCATCGCTGACCAGGACGTGGAGCACGCCGCCGCCGGTCCAGGCCAGCCCGGTGACATCCCCTCCCAGCTGGGCCTCGGTGGCCGCGTAACCCAGGGAAGCCTCCGCCACAGGATCGACCATCTCCACCCCGCCGTCGGTCAGCCCGAAGTACCCGGCGCAACCCACGTACAGCGTCCCGATATCCGGGTCGCGATCGATCTGCGTGTAGGGATTGGCCCCGGCAAGGGCGATGGGATCGGTGAAGGATTTCGTGGCCGTATCGAACACCAGCAGCAGACCCGGCCCGGTGGGGGCGTACCAGTTGTTACGGTCCAGGAGCTGGCAGGTGATCAGCAGCTTGTCCCCGGTCATGCGCATCCAGCCCGTTTCGGGGATGCCGTCGGCGTCGGCGTAGGCGGCGGTGGAATAGCCGGCGGTGACGGTTTCCGCCGCCACGTCCACCTCCAGCAGCACCGCCTGGTCATAGCAGCTGACCCAGGCCGTCCCCGCGGCGTCGAAGGCGATGTCCTGGGGATTGAGGCCGTCGCCCAGGCTGAACTCGTGGACCAGGGCGAAGCCCGCCGCCGGATCGTACACCTGCAGCAGGTTGGCGCCTCCGCGGCCCACCACGTACAGCAGACCGTCGTGCCGGCGGGCCACCGCGTCACCGGGAATGGTGGCCAGATCGCCGCTGACGGTCCACGGCGCGGCCGTGGCGAAGTCGCGCATGCGTCCGAAGGCGGAGTAGTCGGTGGTCACGACCCAGCCGGTGTCCTGGGCCGAGGCGGTGGCGGCCGCCAGCATCAGCGTGAAGATGAGAACACGTCGCATGCTACCTCCTGATCCGGGCGGAGAGCCGCCAGGAACGTCCGGGAAGGGGGAAGCCCTCCACGTCGTAAACGGTATCGTCGGTGAGGTTGCCGACCTCGGCGCGCACCGTGAGTTCGGCGCCGGGGCCCAGCCAGCCGGGGTTCCAGGTACGGCCCAGGCCCGCATCGATCACGGTGCGCGAAGGAGCCTTGTCCAGCTCGGTGTTGGCGCGGTCGCGGTAGTTGGCGCTCATGAAGGAGATCTCCAGGCTGGGCCGCCACGCCCCGCGCCCGCGGGACAGCCTCGCGTGCCCCTCCCACGACGGCAGGAAGGGCAACTCGTTGCCGTGGTAGGCCGGATCCGGCCCGATGTCCTCGGCGTCCTGCGCGGTGAGGTTGGCCGTCAGGTCCAGGTCCGCCGGCAACGACACCGCCGCCTCCACCTCGACCCCCCGCACCCGGGCCTTGCCCAGGTTCACCGCGTGGCTGGTGCGCTGGCTGTTCTGCACGAAGACGATCTTGTCATCGGTCTCTGTCCAGTAGGCGGCCAGCCGCAGGGAATACCGGCGGTGATCCAGCAGGCTCAAGGCCACGTCCGCGGTTGTGATGTCCTCGGGTTTCAGTTCGCGGTTGCCGTCGATGCCGCCGCGGTGGCCGAACAGCTCCACCCAGGAGGGCGGCCGCACGGTGCGCGCGGCGTGGGCGGACAGGAACACGCGGCCCGGACGCAGCGTCCAGACCACGCCCAGCGAGGGCGAGACGTCGTCGCGCAGGTTTTCGACCGCGTCGGGCTCGGGCAGCCAGGGGAAGGCCGGCACGGGCGGGAAATCGTCGCGGGTGTGCAACCAGCGCACCGTGCGGCCGCCCTCCTGGGT
>JALUJS010000495.1:7505-7917 GCA_027056825.1 Candidatus Krumholzibacteriia bacterium
GCGGTCAGGGCGGCGAACAGGGAGGTCTCGCGGCGGTTGCGCCGTGGATCGGTGGCGTCGGCAAAGGTGTCGGTCTGCCACTGCCCCCGCCACGAGCCTCCCGTTTCCAGTTCCAGCCGGCCGGTCACCAGCGCCGGCCGCCACACCGCGCGCAGGGTCAGGTCCTCTCCCACCGAACGCGACCGGCCCGGCGGGGTGAAGCCCACCTCGCCCAGGGGATCGTCCAGGATCTCGTGACCGCGGCCCGCGGCCGCTTCCAGGGTCACGGGAGCGGACATCAGGTCGGCTTTCAGGTGGATGTCCGCGCGGTCGTACCGCACCCGGGCGTGCGGACTGGGGTAACCCAGCGGGCCGGGCCGCCCGCCCCAGCGTCGCACATATCCCCCGGTGAGGCTCAGTGCGGCCACATCCC
>JALUJS010000496.1 GCA_027056825.1 Candidatus Krumholzibacteriia bacterium
GGGCGGCCGGGCTGTCGGCGGAGCCCGGGAAGGTCCTGGCGGCGGTGTCCACCTCCAGGTCCTCGCTCCCGGCGACCGCACGCAGGACAGCCGATACGCGAGCCTGCAGGCGCGGCAGGGCCTGCACGTCCTCCGGGTTCATCACCACCAGGGTCCGATCTTCCAGCAGGAAGATGCGGTCCGAGGAACGCAGGTGTTGCGCCAGGCCGCGGACGAGTTCGGGCCCGGAGGTCCCGGCGTCCGGGGGCAGCCGATAGGCCGTCAGGCCCAGGCAGGTGTGGTACCGGTCGCACCGGTCCATCTCCCGTTTCAGCTCCTCCAGCAACAAATCCCTGCCCGAAGGGGCGGAATCCGCCGCCGGCTGGGCGGCCCCGGGTTGGACTGGCGCCACGGTGACCGCACGCCGTTCCAGCAGGAGCAGGGGCAGCAGCCGGCGCACGAACAAGACATCCATCTCGGTGAAGGAGGCGGCGTCCAGGGGGTGCAACCGTTCCTTGTCCCACAGCACCAGGCCCGGGTAGGGCGTGCACGCTTCCAGGGGAACCGCCAGCAGCGCCCGGCCGCGGCCCGAACCGGGTGCCCCGGCCACGATGGTGCTTCTCCAGCCCCGTTGCCCGGCCTCGGCCAGCAGGCCCGCCGCGGCGGTGGCGATGGTCCCGTCCGGCAGGCCGGAGACATCGGGCGGCCCTTCCAGCAGAAGGGCCTCGCCCGCGCCGGTCAGGCGCCGTGCGGCGTCCAGGACGGTCTGGCGGGAGGGCGGGCCGCCGGCGGTCAGGACCAGATCCCCCAGGGCGGTGGCCAGGGTGGTCAGCCGGTCGATCTGGTCGGCGTTCAGGGCCCGGTCCAGGTAGTCGTCCAGGTGCCGGGAAACCAGCGCCGCGATATCCCCGCTGATGGAACGGAACTGGTGCGCCCGGGGGGGCGAGGCGAATTCCACGGTGAACAGGGCCCGCAGGGGCTCGGCGCCCACCGGCAAGTGGAAGATCATGGTTTCGGTCAGGTTGTCCGCAGGATCGCGCTCGACCAGATCGCCGGGGCGCAGCACGCGGGCCTTGCCGGAGGCCAGGACCTCGGCCTTGACCGGATCGGGCGGGGATTCGTAGGACGATCCGTCGGGAGAGGCGCAGAAAAGGTCCCCGTCGGCTGTCAGCACCGACAGCAGGGCCGCGTCGGCGCCGGAGATCTCCTGCAGGTCGCTGGCCCAGGAACTCAGGGTCGTGGCCAGGGCCTCGGGATCCCGCTTCTCCCTCAGGAGCCCCTCCTCCATGACCCGGAACAGCTCACCGTCGCGCACCTTCTGGATGCGCAGGAAGCGGTCGAGGATCAGGCCGAAGCGATGGGAAAGGCTCTGGACGATCTGGAGCGCCTCGGGCCTGAGCCTGGCGCCCGCACCCTCGGCCGACAGGTTCAGGACTCCCAGCAGGCGGCCGTCCCAGATCAGGGGCGCGCACACGGCGGCGCCCTCGCCGGAGCGATCCCGCCGCGCTCCCGGGTGCTGGTTGTCGGTGATCAGTTCGGGTTTGCGTTTCAGGGCCACCCGGCCGGCGATGCCCTCGCCCATGCGCACGCGGGTCCGCAGCATCGTCTGCTGGCTCAAGCCCTCGGCGAAGGCCACGTAGAGTTCGTCGGCGACCTCGTCCAGGAGCATGATCGACCCGCTGTCCGCGCCCACCGCCCGCACGGCCAGGCCCAGGATCCAGCGCAGGAGCCCCTCGCGGTCCAGGGCTTCCTCGATGCGGCTGAGGGTGCGGTGGATGGCTGCGGATTCCAGTTCCAGCCCCTCGGGGTCCAGGGCGGGCAGGATGTGGTCGGTGCTGCCGCCGCCGCGATGGGTGGGGTCCTCCAGCAGGGCGCGGAACTCGCGCGTTTTCAGGGGCTGGAGTCCCAGTTCCGGGGCTAGGTCCACGAAAGGGACGGTCCTGTCGTTGAGTTCGGGATAGACCAGGTAGCGGGCGTCCTGGATGGGGCCGGGATCGAGATCGCGGATGACGAGGATCCCCATGACCTCGGCCAGTCCCGCGCCCAGGGACGAGCCGTCGGGATCGGCGACGGCGATGACCTGGGCGTCACTGCGGGAAGTCAGCGCGGCCAACAGGGGAAGGTCGTCCTCCCCCGGGCACACCATGATGACCGGCCATTTGATGATCTCCGCCACGGCTCCTCCTTCGTGCGGCATACGGAATCAGGATCGGCAATTTCGCGCCGCGGTGAAGGGTTTTCTGGGTTGCGGATCAGTCCTCGAGCTGGCGCCGGATCCGCACCAGGAGCATGAAGGCGTCCAGCGGACTGAGCCGGTCCAGGTCCACGGCCTTGAGCATCTCCAGAGCGTCCCGTTCCTGCTCCCGGAACAGGGAGAGCTGGGGCGCGGAGGCCGCGGGCGGGGTGACGTGCG
>JALUJS010000497.1 GCA_027056825.1 Candidatus Krumholzibacteriia bacterium
CCGGTGGCACGGGCACCTTGGCCTTCCTGGTGGGTCTGGCCTGGTGGGAGGGGTCCCGCCTGGTCATCGAGCAGGTGTTGATGACCGACCCGGACGGTGAGCGTGACCTGTTGGCCCTGGTGGCCTCCGCCGCACGGGGACGCCGGGCGGTGGTGACCTACAACGGCGCGGCCTTCGACCTGCCGCTGTTGCGCACCCGCGCCATCTGCAACCGGCTGCGCGGCCTCGTCGACCACCTCGCGGGGCTGGACATGGTGGTGCCCGCGCGCCGGTTGTGGCGCCGCTGTCTGCCCGATTGCCGCCAGCAGACCCTCGAGACGCTGGTCTGCGGGCTGGAACCGCGGTGCGATGATATTCCCGGCCGGGACATTCCGGCCGCCTGGTTCGCCTTTCTGCGTGGGGAGGACGCCGGGGGCATGGCCAGGATCCTGGAACACAACCTGCTGGACATGCGGGGCATGGCCGTCCTGTGGGACCGGATCCTGGGTATGCGTGATGTGGCCGACGCCGGGCCCGGGGCCGCAGGCGAAACCGAGGCCTGGACCCGGTGTTGGTCCCTGGCCAGGGTGGCCCTGGAACGCGGCCGCGGGGACGCCGCGGGCAGGTGGCTGCGGTGCGCCATCGACGGCTGGTCCACGAGCGGTAGGCGAAAGGATTCTCCTGAAAGCGATGCGGCCGCCTCGGCTTTCCTGCGCGATGGGGTACGGATCTGCAAACGCCTGCGGAACTGGTCCCTGCTGGGGGACCTGCTGGCTGCCGGTTTGACGGTCCGGCCCCTGGACGCCGGTCTGCACCGGGAGGCGGCCATCCTTTACGAGCACAGGGTGCGGGATCTTGACACCGCCCTGAATCATGCGCTCCAATGCGGTGAACAGCGCCGCGTCACCCGGCTGCGGACGCGGCTGGAAAGGCATCGGGAAACCGAAGGAAGGGGGGCGTCATGAGCGTGGTAACCCGCAACGAAGGGCATCTGCTGGCGGCCGGGGTGAGGGTCCTGTCCCATCTCCACGGACGGTCGCCCACGCCCGAGGAACTGGCGGAGCTGCTGCAGCTGAGCGCCGGGGCGGTGCGCCTGCAGGTGGCCCACCTGGCGGAAATCGGTGCCCTCGTGCAGGTCACAAGCGCCTTCGAGAACCACGTGGAACTGGGTGATGTCGCCCTGCTGGACGGGTTGCCGGACACCGACGGCCCGGCCATCAGCGAGGACCTCAAGGCCTTCGACCGCAGGAAGCAGGAAGAGACCGAGAAGATGTCCCGCCTGTTCGAATCCGGCGAGATGGAACAGCGGCGCCGGCGCAAAATGGAGGAGATGGAGCGCGGCCTCGGGAGTTTCAAGAAGAAGAAACCGCGCAATCCCTTCGGGGGGGATTAACCCGGATGATTCATGAGGGAGCGTAGCGAGGATGAGGAAACAGCGCGACAGGAAAGGTGCCTCGTGTCCCTCAGGCCCGGTACGTACCCGGTTTGATAATGGCGTAGGCGATGGGCCCGATGATGGGCACAAGCGCCAGGACGGTCCACAGGAATCGATGCGTTTCGTCGAGAGGGGCGTTGCGCAGCGAGTAGAGCGCCGGAAGCGTGAAAGCGGCGTAGATCATGATGGGCACGAGGTAGATGATGAACAATCCCAGGGGCATGAGCATGGCAATGCCCTCCTTTCCCGATAGAGAATAGGCTTCTGTCCCGATTCTATCCCGGCACCCTCTCTCCGGGACAGCGAAAAGGCCCGTGCGATACCGCCCGGGCCTCTTGGTTGGGGCAGGAGCCGCTAGCGGGACAGACCGGCGTAACGGTAGTCCTCGATTTTCGCGGCGGCCTTCTGCGCGTCCATCCAGGCCTGGACGGCCTCGGCCTGCGCCTGGCTGCGCAGGTAGGCCATGATGCCGTCCCGGCGCTGCTGGTAGTCCGCCTCATCGAAGGGGGAGATCCACAGGGGGGTGGCCGCGAAGAGGCCGCGCTGGGTCTGGATCTCGGGGATCAGCTGTCCCACCTGGCCGGTGATCACCTTCAGGTTGAAATCGGTGCCGTAGCCCACGTCCGGGACGTTGGCGTTGACGGTGAAGGTGTCGGTCACCGCGTACTTCAGGTCGTGTTTGGCCGCGACCTCGGCCATGGCGGTACCCATCTGCACCTCGCCCACGGCGGGGTTGAGCTTCTCGCGGGCCGCATCGGTGTTCCGGGCCGTGTTCAGGTCGGCCAGCACCCGGCCCCGGACGTTCTCCAGGGACTCGGGGCCGGCGGGAATCCTGTCCCCGGCCAGCACGACGTAGTAGCAGTCGTTGTTCTCGAATACCGGGCTGATGGTGCCGGGTTCGACGGAGAAGACCCAGTAGGCGCCCTCCATGGACAGGGGCAGGCCGGGGATGTCCCGGCCTGCCCCTGTCCATGGA
>JALUJS010000498.1 GCA_027056825.1 Candidatus Krumholzibacteriia bacterium
TGCCGTGGGAGAACAGCAGCGGGAACAGGCCCAGGGCGGTCGTGGTGGCGGTCATCAGGACCGGCCGCACACGCTGGCAGGCTCCGCGTACGGAAGCCTCGTCGATGGGGATGCCGTCCTGGACGAGCTGGTTGAAGTAGGTCACCAGCACCATGCCGTTTTCCAGGGCGATGCCGAACAGGGCGATGAAGCCCACGGAGGCGGGGACCGACAGGTTCTGTCCCGTCAGCCACAGGCCGACGACGCCTCCCACGAGGGCCAGGGGAATGTTCAGGAGGATCAGCAGCGAGTTGCGCAGGGAGCTGAAGTTCCCGAACAGGAGCAGGAAGACGAACAGCAGGGTGACCGGCACCACGATGGCCAGGCGCTTGTTCGCCTCCTGCTGCAGCCTGAACTGTCCGCCCCAGGTGACGAGGTATCCCGGAGGCAGGTCGACCTGGTCGTCGATCATGCCCTGGGCCTCGGCCACGAAGGAGCCGATGTCCCGGCCGACCACGTTGCACTGGATGGTGATGAAGCGCTGGTTGTTCTCGCGCGTTATCTGGCGGGGGCCGATGATCTCGCGGATGCTGACCAGCTGGTCCAGGGGCACGTGCGCGCCGCTGGGGGCGGTGATGAGGATCTCGCTGATGGCGTCGGCGGTGGTGCGCGCCTCCGGCGTGTAACGCACAAGGATGTCGAAGCGGCGGATCCCTTCGTAGATCTGGCCGGCCGTCTCGCCGCCCACCGCGGCCTTGATGACGCTCTGGACGTCATCGACATTCAGTCCGTAGCGGGCGATGGCCTGCCTGTCGATCCGCAACAGGAGCTGCGGAGTGCCGTCGACCTGGTCCACCTGGACGTCCGCCGCCCCGTCCACCTCGCCGATCACCGCGGCCACCTCGTCGGCCCGCGCCTTGAGGGTCTCGAGGTCGTCGCCGAAGATCTTGATGGCCAGTTCCGCGCGCACACCCTCCAGCAGTTCGTCCACGGTCATCTCGATGGGCTGGGTGAGGTTGACCAGGACTCCGGGCACGTTGCCCAGTTCTTCGCGGATCAGGTTCTCCACGAATTCCTGGTCGCCCTTGGCGCGCCACTGGTCCTTGGGCTTGAGGATGACGAACATCTCCGCGCTGTTGACCGGATCGGTATGGGCGCCCACCTCGCCACGGCCGATGCGGCTGACCACTTCCTTGATCTCGGGAATCGCCATCAGGCGCTTCTCGACTATCTGGGTGGTCCGCTGGCTCTGGGTCAGGGAGATGGACGGCGGCATGGTCAGACGCACGACGATGGTTCCCTCGCGCAGCTTCGGCGTGAACTCCGAACCGAGCCGCGGCATGACCACCGCGCCCAGGGCCAGGAGAGCCACGGCCAGCAGGGCGGCCGCCCCGCGGCGCCGCACGAAGAATCCTACCAGGGGCCGGTAAGGGATCTGCAGCCAACGCACCACGCGCGGCTCGCGGTCCTGGTCGTCCTCCTCGTCCTGTCTGCGCCCGGCCTTCATCAGCAGGCTGCTGAGGGTCGGGGCCAGGAAAAGGGAGAACAGCAGGGAACCCAGCATGGCGATGGCCACGGTGTAGGCCAGGGGTCGGAAGGTCTTGCCCTCGACGCCCTGCAGGGTGAACAGGGGCACGAACACCAGGATGATGATGGAGATGGCGAACACGATGGGGCGTCCGACCTCGCCGCAGGCGCGGGAAATGACACGCAGGCGGGACTGGTCCGGGGGCGCCAGCCGCAGCCGGCGGTCCACGTTCTCCACCATGACGATGGTGCCGTCCACCAGCATGCCGATGGCGATGGCCAGCCCGCCGAGGGACATGAGGTTGGCCGAGATGCCGAAGCGGGCCATCAGCAGGAAGGTGAAAAGGACCGAGAAGGGCAGGGAGAAGGCGACCACGATGCTGGGCCGCAGTCCGCCCATGAAGACCAGCAGGACGATGGCCACCAGCAGGATGCCCTGCAGCAGGGCGTTGGTGACCGTCCTGGAGGCCGCCTGGACCAGGGATTTCTGCTCATAGTAGGGCTTCAGGGTCAGACCCTCGGGCAGGATCCCGTTGATTTCGGCCATCTTCTCCTCGACGCGCTGGATGACCGCGGAGGAGTTGGTGCCGAAGAGCTTGATCACCTGGCCGGCCACGACCTCGCCCACCCCGTTGCGCGATTGCAGACCGCGCCGTATGGCTCCCCCGATCCCGATCTCGGCCAGGTCGGAGAGGTAGACCGGCGTGCCGTGCACCGTCTTGATGACGATGGACCGCAGGTCGGCCATGTCCGTGGCCAGGCCCTCGGAGCGGACGATGAACTCCTCCGAGTTCTTCTCGATGAACTGGGCGCCTACGTTGAGGTTGTTGGCCTTGATCCGTCCGATGACCTCGTCGAGGGTGACCTCGTAGCGC
>JALUJS010000499.1 GCA_027056825.1 Candidatus Krumholzibacteriia bacterium
GGGCAGCGTAGGCGTCCGGGTCCACCAGCACGATGTGGGTGATGTCCGGCACCCAGCCGTTGGAGACGTACCGGTCCGCGGTGAACACCAGGTCCGCCGCGGGAATGTCGCGGGGGATGACGGCGGGCCGGGCGTCCGGGGACTGGGCCTGGGGCCGGCACTGCAGGAGGTGGAAATCCCGGCCGTCATGGGCGAACTCGATGTCCACCGGCGTGCCCAGGTTGTCCTGCAGGGTCTTGAGCATGATCCCGATGCCCTCCACCAGGCCGGTGCGGCCCATGAGACCGGCCATGTCCGCCACCAGGTCGTCCTTCTCCACGTCCACCAGCAGCGGGGAAACCGGCCGCAGCTGGCCGTGCTCGTACACCGAGAAGATCTTCTCCAGCAGCGGGTAGTCCCCGCCCGAGCGCCGCAGCAGCTCCTTCACCTCCACCGTCTCGAAGGAGTTGGTCTCCAGGTTGATCACGTCGGCCCGCACCGGGCTGTAACGCACCGCCTCCTCGGCGGTGGGGTTGGCCCGCAGGGAAGGCTGGCCCGGCACCGCCAGCACCGGGAAGTCGTCGCCCACCCGGTCCACCGCCCGCGTGCCCAGGCCCGGCACCATGCGCACCAGGCCGTCCTCGCGCCGGATGCGCGGGGACCAGCGGAACTCGTTGTTGCTGAACGCCACCCCCGCGAAGGCCGGCAGCCAGTACGGTCCCACGCGCGTGCCCACCACTTCCTGGATGAGGATGCCCATCTCCTCGATGAATTCCTGCAGGCCGCGCTCGCGCCGGTACTCGATGGGATCGGGTCCCAACACCGAGGCCCAGACCTCGGCCACCGCGTCCAGCAGCGCCTCCAGGCGCTCGGCCTTGGGCCCCTGGTTGGCCAGGAAGAGGCTCTTGTACTTGCCCGAGAACGAGGTGCCGAAACGGTCCTCCAGCAGGCTGGAACTGCGGATGATCAGGGGCACCTCGCCGAAGTAGTCCAGGGCGCGCGACAGGCCCGTGACGACCTCGGTGGGGAAGGTGCTGTTCTTGAAGAGCTGGATGATGTTGGGATACTCGCGCCTGACCTGGGTGATGTCCTTGAACTTCTGGTCCATGACGTCTTCCAGGTCGTTCAGCTTGACGAAGTCCATGACCGCGTCCGAGATCACGTGCCAGGTGCGGGGGATGCGGACCGGGCCGATGCCGGGGATGTCCAGGCCCTCCTTCTCCAGGATCCAGCGGGCCAGCAGCAGGCCGGCGGACTTCCCCCCCAGCTTGCCGTGGCAACCCTCGGTCATGGTCACGCGGTCCACCAGGTCGATGAAGTCGGTGATCCGCACCACTTCCTTGGCCACGTTGATGAAGTCGATCTGCTCGGTCAAAAAGCGCTGGATCAAAGAGACGCGCAGGCTCTTGAGGGTGGACAGGGGCAGGCCGCTGCGGCCCCGCAGGAAGTCGTCGTAGTGGCGGATCGCCTGGACGATCTCGGGCATGGTGGCGCGGGAGTCCCCCACCACCGAGCAGAAGTAGGAAGCCCGGTCCTCGTGCAGCCACTTGCCCAGGCGGGCGCGGATCTCCTGGTCATCGAGGTAGCGGGCGGCCAGGTCGAAGGGCGCGCCGGACATCAGGGCCGATTTTTCCAGGGAGACACGCGCGCCCGGCACGTTGGAGCGCTCGCCGGTATCGGCCTCGCCCGAGGTCTGGTCGGTCTCGGCCAGCAGCTGCTGGGCCTCCTTCAGACCGATGGAACAGAGGTGGTTGAGCATGCGCCGGGAAATGCGCTGGTACTGGCGGGGCCGGGCGGACTTCATCTCCGCCAGCAGCCCCCGCCAGTCCTCGGGCACGGGGGCCTCTTCGGGCGCGGTGGGCCGCGGGATGTCCTTGCGGCCCCCCACGGCTCAGACCCAGCCCCGGTCGCGGCAGGCCGCCGCGACGCGGTCGATGGCCACCACGTAGGCGGCGTCGCGCATGTAGAGCTTGCGCCGCGCCGCCAGGCTGCTGATGGAGTGGTAGGCCGAGGTCATCTTCTGGTCCAGGCGCGACAGGACGTCGTCCCGCTCCCAGAAGTAGTTCATGTTGCACTGGACCTGCTCGAAGTAGCTGCAGGTCACCCCGCCGGCGTTGGCCAGGAAGTCCGGGATCATAAAGATGCCCCGCTCGGCGATGATCTTGTCCGCCCCGGGGGTGGTGGGACCGTTGGCCCCCTCGGCGATGATCTTCACGCGGCCGGAAATCCGGCCGGCGTTCTCGGAGGTGATCTGGTTCTCCAGGGCGGCGGGAACCAGGATATCCACCTCGCGGTCGAGCCAGGCGTCACCCGGCAGCACCTCGTACCCGGCGTCCGCTGCCTTGGCCTTGTCGATGCCGCCGAAGCGGTCGGTCATGCCGCGCAGCTCTTCCAGGTCGAT
>JALUJS010000500.1 GCA_027056825.1 Candidatus Krumholzibacteriia bacterium
ACCGTCGATCTGGGCGGAGACGCCCCTGGTGCAGTCCCGCAGGAGTCTTCCGCGACCGCGCCTGGTCCGGGGCCGGAGGTAGTACCCGCCGCATCTCCCGCATCGGGCGGGGCCTTCGGCGAAGTGCAGCTCGAGGCCCCGGAACCGGCGCCGGCCGCCGATACCCCGGCGGCCCCGCCGACCCATGAAGTGGCTGACGAGACGAGTTTCAGCGACCTGCGGGATGTGATCGAGTCGGCTCCCGAGCAGGACGATCCCTTTGCCGTGGACAAGGACGAGGACGGTTGCATCAGCATCGATGTGGATGCCGGCGGCGGTCTGGATGATGTCCTGGCCGCGGTGACCACCGAAACGGATGCCCCGGACGAGGGCGCCGGCGGCAGCGAAGAAGCCTCGGGCCAGGTGAACCTGCTCGAGCAGATCCTGGCCGAGGAGGGGGACAACCTGCTGGGTGCGGCCGAGGACCAGGTGGGCACCATCGAGGCCGAGATCGGCGCCCAGGTGGGCGGCGAGGACGAGGCGCCGGACCGCCAGTACGAGATGGGTCTGGTCTACCTCGAGATGGGCATGGAGGACCAGGCGGTGGCGGCGTTCAAGAAGGCGGCCTGCGATCCGGAGTTTGCGGGCCGGGCCTACGAAATGTGGGCCATGACCCTGGAGAGGAACGGCCGCACCGACGAGGCCCTGGCCGTCCTTCTGGAGGGCAGCAACGCCGAGGCCATCGACGTCCCCGGACGCCTCGGCCTGCTCTATCACCTGTCCAAACTGCAGGAAAAGGGTGGGCAGTACGAGGATGCCGCCGCGAGCCTGGACCGGATCCTCGACCTGGACAAGGGCTACATGGACGCGGCCGCCCGCCGCGCCGCCCTGCCCCTGGCAAAGGTCTGATCTGCTTCCCGCTGGCGCCATCCCGTCCCGGTCTGGCAATCACGCTTCGATCCTGATAAGTTTCCCCGGAAACAGCGGCCGCCGGTAGGCGCGCGGGCGGGTCCCGTCGCACGAGCCGCCTTCGCGGTCCTAGCCCGGACCCGGGATCAGGATGGAGCCTCTCCTTGGATCAGAGCCCGCACACCGCCCCTGCCACCGGACACCTGCGCACGGCCGTCCTGATGGGCCTGTTCGTCGGCACCGCCGTGGGTTTGGGCCTGCTCCTGGCCGGGGTCCCCAACGTGGAACTCATGAGCCTGATGGCCGCCCTGGCCGGAGCCGCCATGGGCCCGCGACTGGGTTCGGCCTGCGGCGCCCTCTCGGCCGCCCTGTACTCCCTGGCCTCACCCTACGGCGTGCCGGTGGTATGGATCCTCGCCGCCCAGATGGCGGGACTGGCGGGCATGGGAATTCTCGGCGGCCTGTGGGGTATGGTCATGGCGCGCGGGACCGAGGGGCCCTGGCGCGCGCGGGCCGGCGCCCTGCTGGTGGCCCTGGTGGGCACCCTGTGGTTCGAGGGCGTCACCACCGGCGCGGTGCTGGTGGGCTTCGACTTTTCCCCGCGCGTCGTCATCACCGGAGCGATTCCCTTTGCCATGATCCACGTCGGCGCCAACCTGATCGTCTTCGGACTGCTTTTCCCGCCCCTGGCGCGGCGGGTCCTCGATTTGCGGCGGCCAACCCTGTCCGGACGGTACGCGGCGCTTGCGGCTGCCGTCCTGCTGACCGGGTGTGCCCTCTGGCCGGGATCCCCCCGTGCGGAGGTCCCGGCCACCGAAGCTGCGGCCACTGATGCGGCTGCCATGGTGGATTCCACGACGGCCCGGCCGCCAGCACCCGCGTCCGGGTCCGAGGCCGTGGCGTCATCCCTGGGCTGGCGCCGGGGCCTGTGGCATCCGTTTTCTCAATCCCTGCTGGACTGGTTGCGCTGGCACGGGGACGTGGTGGCGCTGCAGGACGGCGGTCTGGGCGCCGTGGCCATGATCCTGGGGGAGCCTTCCACATCGCCGGGGCCGGAGATCCTGCGCGACGGCCTGCCCCTGGGCACCGGGCACGTCCTGGCCGACGATTACGGCCTGGTTCCCATCGCGGGCATGGATGTGACCGGTGTCACGCCGGGTCTCGGTCCCTGGGGGGGGAGCGGCGGGGTCATTTCCCTGCGTCGTCGCGACCGGGATCCCCGGGTCGCCCATTCCTCCTACGAGGGGGCGAAGGGGCGGCACGAATCCTATGGGCGGAACGTGCAAGTCCTTACCCAACAGGCTCCCTGGCGGGTAGGGTTCGAGTTCCAGGAGAACCTCGACAAGGAAGGCTACAACTTCACGGACCTGCCCCAGGAGCAGTTCGACCCGGAGGTCGATACCTATTTCCCGGGACACGCCAAGTTGCGGCAGAGCCACGCGCGCCTGAGCCGGATCCTGGGTCCCGGGGCCAGGCTCGACGTGGACTACGACTACGGCCGCAAGACAAAGGACCTGCTGCCGGCCCTCGCGGAGGATCATCAGGAGATCTGGGCGCAGGGGGCCTCGGTGGACATGCACGCCCGCGGCGAGCGCCTGGCCTTGCGCACCGCCGTGCTGTGGCGCAACCGGGACGTCCGTTTCGATCACGCCGTCACGTCCTTCGACACCACCTATCGCCTGCTGTCCACCGGCCGCCAGGCCCTGCTGCTGGAGGTTGGCCTCCTGCCGGGGCATGGCCGCGACGGAGACGCTCCGTCCTCGGGGCCGGCGCCCAGCGGCTGGGATTCCCTCGCCGTGGCGCCGGATTCCCTGGCCACGGTTCTTACGGACACCAACGCGGCGGGACTCGCGGTGGCCGATACCGCCATGGCCGCGGCGTCCGGGAAACCGGGCCGCCCTTCCTTCGCGCAGCCTCCGACCCGATTGTCCCTGTGGGTGAACAACTGGACCCTCGACGACACCGGCCCGGACAGCGCCTGGGCCGGGGATCTGGCCGGTCCGGTGGCCATGGACGGCCAGGACGCGCGCATCAACCTGGTGACCGGGCACCGCGTGGGCGATTTGACCTTTACCCTCGGCGGCGGGGCGGTGTGGAACAACCGCGCGGGTTGGGCCTCGGAGGGAAGCGTGGGACTCTCCGGTACCGTCCCGGTGGACTGGAGCCTGGCCTGGGAGCAGGGCGGGCGGGCCCCGCGCAGTGACGAGGTGGGGACGGTTCTGCGCCACGGTGTCGCCGACCGGGTACTGGTCATCGCTCCGGATCCGGACCTCGGACGCGAAAAGACCCGGCGCCTGTCCGCCCGGCTGCGGGGCGGGCTGCTGGGCATCGATCTTGCCCTGACCGGGGTGGCCGGGCGCCTGGAGGACGGCATCACCTGGCGGGTCGATCCCGGTGACCCGGACCGGGGCCGGCTGGTCAACGCCGCGGCCATGGACTACACGAGCCTGACGGCCGCAGTGACGAAGCAGGGGCGTTTTGTCGGCTGGGGCCGGATCCGTTACGAGGGGACATGGCAGGACTTCAACCTGGACGGCCAACCGCCGGCGTTCCTTCCCCCGGAACGCTTCAGCCGCCTGACGGTCATGTGGGAAAACCATCTTTTCCAGGAGGACGGGGTGGTGGAGGTGGCCCTGTTCCGGACCCATGTGGGAGCGATGGCCGATCCCTGGGACGTGAGCGGGGCGTCCCGCCTGCCGTCCCGCGACCTGACGGACCTGGTTGTGGGCTTCAGGCTGGTGGGGGCGGACATCTCCCTGGCCCTGCGGAACCTGACCGGCCAGCGGTACCGTATGAGTTCCGGAGCCTGGGCTCCGGGGCGCGAGACCGTCATGCGGCTGGCCTGGCGCTTCAACCACTGACCGCACCCGCGGTCCTTCGGGCGGCAGCCTTCGCCCTGCTCCTTTTCCTGATCTTCCTGGGCAACCTCCTGCGCGACCGCATCCTGCTGGGTCCGGACGGGCGTTGGCGTCCCGAACTGGAGCGCCTGGCCTGGGAGGACAGCGCCTCCGGAACCCATGCGCCGGCGCCTCCGGCCCGACTGGCAGGTCTCCTGCCCATCAACACCGCGCCGGCCGAAAGCCTTGTCCTGCTGCCCCGGGTGGGGCCGGTGCTGGCGGGCAGGATCATCGCCGCACGCGAGGGAGGCGCCGTTTTCCACAGCTCCGCCGACCTGGTCCGCATCAAGGGCATCGGGCCGCGGATGGCCGCCCTGCTGGACAGCCTGCTGGATTACCGGTTACAGCCGCCGCCTGGCGCGGCGATTCCCGTTAAAGTTCTTGTCCCCTCAACCGATGACACTAACAAGCGCTGAATCCGGGCGGGCGTCCCGACGCCGGTCCCGGCAAGTGGTGTCCGCGGAAGATGGTGTCAACATGGCAATTGCATTCATGACGGCGGGGGACCGATGATTTCGACCAAGAACAAGGTGGCCGCCCGGCTCCTGGCCTCGGGAAAGCTGACCGAAGCCGACCTGGCCAAGGCCGAGGAGATCCAGAAGAAGCAGGGCGGGTCGCTGAACCAGGCCCTGATCAAGGCCGGCGCGGTGGATGAGGCGACCCTGACCGCGGCGGTGGGCGAGGTCTACAACCTGCCCGTCATCGATCTCGACCAGGCCGAAGTCGAGATGGAATGCATCGACCTGGTGCCGGGCGACGTGGCCCGCAAGTTCCAGGTCCTGCCGGTGTCCCGCCGCGGCCGCGTCCTGACTGTGGCCATGTCCAACCCGAGCAACATCTTCGCCATCGACGACATCAAGTTCATCACCGGCCTGGACGTCCAGGCCGCCGTGGTGAGCGAATACGCCATCAAGAAGGCCATCGACAAGTACTACGCCACCGCCGATTCGCTCTCGGAGATCATGGAGGGCATCGAGGCGGACATCGAGGTGGTGGAGGAGGAGGACGACGAGGACATCACCGGGCAGGAAGGGCAGAACGCCCCGGTGGTCAAGCTCGTCAACACCCTGCTGGCCGAGGCCGTGAAGATGGGGGCCAGCGACATCCACATCGAACCCTACGAGCGCAACATGCGGGTCCGCTACCGCATCGACGGCGTACTCCAGGAGGTCATGGAACCTCCCATCAAGCTCAAGAACGCCATCATCAGCCGCCTGAAGATCATGTCCGAACTGGACATTGCAGAACGCAGGATTCCCCAGGACGGGCGCATCAAATTGAAGATCGGCGCCAAGAAGATCGACCTGCGCGTTTCGACCCTGCCCTGCATCTACGGGGAAAAGGTCGTGATGCGGATCCTGGACAAGGGGAACCTGAACCTCGACTTGGCCGATTTCAACATGGAAGAGAAGGCCATCAACGATATCTATCACGCGATTGCCCAGCCGTTCGGCATGGTACTGGTTACCGGTCCCACGGGGTCCGGCAAGACGACCACCCTGTATTCGTGCCTGTCGAAGCTGAACAACCCGGATCTGAACATCATGACCGCCGAGGATCCGGTGGAGTACAACATCGACGGCATCAACCAGGTCCAGGTCCGCGAGGAGGTGGGACTGACCTTCGCGGCCGCCCTGAAGGCCTTCCTGCGGCAGGATCCGAACATCGTCATGGTGGGCGAGATCCGGGACCTCGAGACCGGGGGCATCGCCACCAAGGCCGCCCTGACCGGACACCTGGTGCTGTCCACGCTGCACACCAACGACGCGCCCAGCACCATCAACCGGATGATCGACATGGGCATCGAGCCCTTCCTGGTGGCCTCGTCCACGGTGCTGATCATGGCCCAGCGCCTGGTGCGCCGGATCTGCAAGAACTGCAAGGAGGAGATGCCGCTGCCCCCGGAGGCGCTGCGGGACATCGGGCTGGAACCCGGGACCACGGTCTTCAAGGGAAAAGGCTGCGACAAGTGCGGTGGGACGGGCTACTCGGGCCGGCAGGGCCTGTACGAGGTCATGCCCATCTCGCCGGAGATCAGGGAATTGATCCTGGATCGGGCCTCCACCAGCGAGATCCGGGCCATGGCCGTGCAGCAGGGCATGCTGACCCTGCGCCAGGACGGTCTGGTGAAGATCCGCAAGGGCATCACCACCATCGAGGAAGTGTTGCGCGAGACCGCGGTCTCCGACTAGGAACCAACAAAGGACGTTGATCGTGGCTGGAATGAGGGAACTGCTCGAGGAGATGGTCAACAAGGGGGCCAGCGACCTGCACATCGCGGCGGGGCTGCCGCCCCAGTACCGCATCGACGGGAGCATCGTGTCCACCGACCTGCCCGTGCTCACGGGCGACGAGACCATGCGCCTGGCCTACAGCATCCTCAACGAGGAGCAGAAGAAACGCTTCGAGACCAAGAAGGAACTGGACCTCTCCTTCGGGGTCCAGGGCATCAGCCGCTTCCGGGCCAACGTCTTCATGCAGCGGGGCGTGGTCTCCATGGCCATCCGGCAGATTCCCTACAAGATCAACACCTTCGAGGAACTGGGCCTGCCCCCGGTGTGCCGCGAGCTGATCCAGAAGCAGAACGGCCTGGTCCTGGTGACCGGCCCCACCGGCAGCGGCAAGTCCACCACGCTGGCCACGATGGTCGATACCATCAATTCCACGCGCAAGGGACATATCATCACCATCGAGGACCCCATCGAGTTCGTGCACCAGCACAAGAGCTGCATCGTCAACCAGCGCGAGGTCAACAGCGACACGCACAGCTTCCCCGACGCGCTGAAATACGTGCTGCGGCAGGATCCGGACGTGATCCTCATCGGCGAGATGCGCGACCGCGAGACGATCCAGGCGGCCCTGACCATCGCCGAGACCGGTCACCTCGCCCTGGCCACCCTGCATACCAACAGCACCTTCGAGTCCATCAACCGGATCATCGACGTCTTCCCGCCCGAGCAGCAGAACCAGGTGCGCTCGCAGCTGTCGTTCTGCCTCAACGGCGTGATCACCCAGCAGCTGCTGCCGCGCGCGCGGGGCGGCGGGCGGGTGCTGGCCCTGGAGGTCATGGTGTGCACTTCGGCCATCAAGGCCATGATCCGCGACAACAAGACGCACCAGATCTACGGCCACATGCAGGCCGGCCAGAAGCACGGCATGCAGACCATGAACCAGTCCTTGTACCAGGCCGTCGTCAACAAGTGGGTGACGCTGGATACGGCCCTTGGCCGCAGTCCGGACGTGCAGGAGCTCCAGCAGATGCTCGGGCAGCCTGCCGCCGTCTAACCCCTAGCAGCGGAGGAAACCCGTGAGCAGCGCAACCACCTATATCTGGAAGGGCCGGACGGCCAAGGGCGAGACCCTGTCCGGCGAGTACGAGTGCGAGGACCGCCGGGAGGTCACCGACTACCTGCGCAAGAGGCGCATCGTCATCACCTCCCTCAAGAAGAAGCCCAAGGAGATCGAGATCGGCTTCCTGAAGAAGAAGTCGGTGGGGGTCAAGGACCTCTCGGTCTTCACGCGGCAGTTCGCCACCATGGTCAACGCCGGCCTGCCCCTGGTGCAGTGCCTGGACGTGCTCGGCCGCCAGCTGGAAAAGCCACACTTCAAGAAGGTGGTCCAGCAGGTCACCGCCGACGTGGAGGGCGGTTCCACCCTGGCCGAGGCCCTGGAGAAGCATCCCAAGGTCTTCAGCGACCTGTTCGTGAACATGATCGCCGCCGGCGAGGCGGGCGGCATCCTGGACGTGATCCTGGGCCGCCTGGCCGTCTTCCTGGAAAAGGCCGACGCCCTGCAGCGGAAGGTCAAGGGCGCCATGACCTATCCGACCATCGTGCTGACGGTGGCCGGCGGCGCCTGCATCTTCATGCTCATGTTCGTGATCCCCGTCTTCGCCAAGATGTTCTCCGACTTCGGCGGGACCCTGCCGGCGCCCACCCGCGTCGTCATGGGCCTGTCCGACTTCCTGAAGTCCTACTGGTGGGCCCTGGGCGGCGGGGTTGCGGCCGCGGTCTTCGCCTTCAAGCGCTACCGCGCCACCGAGAAGGGCAAGATGGTCACCGACAGGCTGGCCCTGCGCATCCCGGTGCTGGGAAC
>JALUJS010000501.1 GCA_027056825.1 Candidatus Krumholzibacteriia bacterium
CCTCACCCTCGAAACTCAGATCCTCGATGACGTCGTCCCTGACCTTGGCGTACAGGGTCAGCTTGTCGCCGCACAGGGGATTGTAGCCCTCGGTGTGGCGGCACTGCGCGCCGTCCCCGCAGTCGCAATTGTCCATGGCGTGCTTGTTGCGGGGATGGCGTCCGTGGTCCAGGACCAGTTGCTGGTAGAGGTCACGCAGTTCGCTCATGCTCCGAAGAACTCCTTCATGCGCCGCAGGGCCGCCGCCAGGGCGTCCACATCGCTGCGGGTGTTGTACAGGCCCAGGGAGGCGCGGGTGGTGGCCGGCACGCCGAAGCGTTCCATCACCGGCTGGGCGCAGTGGTGACCGCTGCGCACGGCGATGTTCTCGGCGGCCAGGAAGGTGCCCACGTCGTGGGGATGGATGCCGTCGATGACGAACGAGAACAGGCCCGCCCGCCGGGCCGCGGTGCCGACGAGCTTCAGGCCCCCGATGCCGCCGAGAACTTCCGCGGCGTAGGCCTGCAGCTCCTGCTGGTGGGCGGTGATGGCGTCCCAGCCGATGCCCTCGAGATAGTCGATGGCCGCGCCGAGGCCCACCGCTCCGGTGATGTGCGGGGTTCCCGCCTCGAATTTCTGCGGCGCTTCGGCGTAGAGGGTCTTGTCGAAGCTGACCGAAAGGATCATGTCCCCGCCGCCCTGCCAGGGGGGCATGGCTTCCAGGTGTTCCGCCTTGCCGTAGAGGGCGCCGATGCCGTCGGGCCCGTAGAGCTTGTGGCCGGAGAAGACGTAGAAGTCGCAACCGATTCCCCGCACGTCCACCGGCAGGTGGGGCACGGCCTGGGCTCCGTCGATCAGCACGGGCACGCCGTGGGCGTGGGCCAGGGCCGTCATTTCCTGCACGGGGTTGACCGTGCCCAGGGCGTTGGAGACATGGGCGAAAGCGGCCAGCCGTGTCTGCTCGCCGAGCAGAGCCGCGAACGCATCCAGGTCCACCTCGCCGGTGTCGGTGACGGGCGCGACCTTGAGCGTGGCGCCGGTCTGTCCGCATACCATCTGCCAGGGCACGATGTTGGCGTGGTGCTCCATGTGGGTGATGAGGATCTCGTCGCCGGGGCCCAGGCGCGGCCGCGCGAAGCTGTTGGCCACGAGGTTCACCGCCTCGGTGGCGCCGCGGGTAAAGACGATCTCACGGGCGGAGGCCGCGCCCAGGAAGGCGCGCACCTTCCCGCGGGCGCCCTCGTAGGCGGCGGTGGCCTGTTCGCTCAGCCGGTACACGCCCCGGTGGATGTTGGCGTAGCTGTGGGCCGCGAACTCCCGCATGGCCTCGAGCACCACCGCGGGCTTCTGGGCGCTGGCCGCGCTGTCCAGGTACACCAGGGACGCGTCGGCGAAGACGGGGAAATCCCCGCGCCAGGGATTGGCGCTGCGGGTCCGGTCACGGTTCAGGGCGGCCTGGCTCATGCCTGCACCTCGTCGAGAAGGCGATGGACCTCGGTGGTGAGCTCCTGGCGCAGGCCGGCATGCTCCACCGCGTCGACGACCTCGCTGGCGAAGGCGTACGACAGCATCCGGCGGGCGAGGGCCACGTCGAAGCCGCGGCTGCGCAGGTAGAACAGTTCCTCGCGGCCGAGCTGGCCGGTGGTCGAACCGTGGCTGCACTGGACATCGTCGGCGTAGATCTCCAGCCGCGGGATGCTGTAGCTCACCGCGTCGTCGCCCAGCAGCAGGTTGCGGTTGGTCTGGAAGGCCCGGGTGCGCTGGGCGTCGCGGGCCACGCGGATCAGGCCGTCGAAGACGCCGTGACCGTGGCCGCGGTGGACGCCCTTGTACAGCTCGTCGGTGGTGCAGCCGGGAACCTCGTGGTGGACGCGGGTGCGCACGTCGCAGCGGCGCCCGCTGTCGGTGACGGCCAGGCCGCGCAGGTCGCAGGCCGCGCCTTCCCCGGCCAGGCGGACGTGCAGCTCCCGGCGCACCGAGGCGCCCGCCAGCATGAACTCCCGTGATCGGTAGGCGCTGCCGGCGTCCTGGCGCACCAGGGTCTGGCCGTAGTGCAGGGCTTCGGCGCCGCAGGCCATCCACTTCACGTGGGTGATGTCGGCGCCCGGACCGCAGGCGATGTCCACCACCGGTACGCTCAGCACGGGGTCCGGGCCCAGGTCCAGGTGCCGCTCGATGATCAGAGCGCGGCTGTTCTCCGCGGCGGTCACCATCAGGCGCGGGGCCACCAGCCCGTCGCGGGCCTGCCCGTCGGTGACGAAGATGATCTCCACCGGCTGCGAGGGGGCGGCGCCCACGGCCAGGTCCAGGTTCAGGGACCCCCGGCTGTTCTGCCCGTTGACGGCTCCGATCAGGTCCCCGGGGAGATCCGGCGCGCCGGATCTCCCCGGGGAC
>JALUJS010000502.1 GCA_027056825.1 Candidatus Krumholzibacteriia bacterium
CTCGTGGCCGATGGCCGTGGCGCAGTGCCCGCTGCCGGTGATCACGGCCATCGGCCACGAGATCGACACCAGCATCTGCGACCTGGTGGCCCACCACCACTGCAAGACACCCACGGCGGCGGCGGAGTTTCTGGTGGAGCGGGTGGATATGGCCGCCGAGCGTTACCAGGCGGCATCGGAGCGTCTGCTGCAGGTGGTGGATGAAATGCTGGCGGCCGCCCACGACCGCCTGGCGGTCAGTGAGCGCCTGCACTGGGCCGCCGAACGCACGCTGCTGCGCTCGCGCCGGGATACCCAGCATCTGGCCGGGATGCTGCACCAGCGGGTCGGTGGCCGACTCGCCGGCATGTCCGATCATCTGGGTGGATTGCGTGGCCGCCTCGCCGCGCGCACCGGCGCCGCTGTAGCGGCGGCCCGGGGCCGCTGCCTGGCCCTGGAAAAGGAACTGGCGGCCGCTCCCCGCCGTCTTTTGCAATTCAGTAACGGTCGCGTGGACGCGGCCGCCTCGCACCTGCCCCGCGCGGCGCAGCGGCACCTGGACCAGTGGTCGGTGCAGCTGGAGAACTGGTCGGTGCAGACCCGCCTGCTGGACCCAGTACGCCTGCTGGCCCGCGGCTACACCATGACCCTGAGCGCCGAAGGCGCCCTGATCAAGAAAGCCGCGGACCTGGCGCCGGGGCAGTTGATCACAACCCGCTTCGCCGATGGCCAGGCGCGGAGCATCGTGCAGCCGGGTTCGGGTCCGCAGAAAAAGACCACCCCGCGCCCGAAGGCCAAGCGCAAGCAGGACAACCTGGAATTGTTCTAGATCCCGAATCAGCGGCATTCTGGATCCGGACTTTTGATATGGTGCGACTTCAGGGCAAATTTGCCCCGAAGTCGGCCGAATCCTCAATTTCCTGTGTGGGCTTGGCTCGTAACTGCGAATGGTGGTAAGATCCTGATATTCCGAACTCCCAACCATTCACGGCGGGACAACATGATTCGCAATCCGATTCTCTTTCTTGCTCTGGCTTTCGCTCTTTTCATGGCCATGCCGGCCAGGGCCCGCACCTGGCGGGTCGAGAAGGACGGTAGTGGAGACTATACGATTATCCAGGATGCTGTAAATGCTGCGGCTTCAGGTGATACCATTTTGATCGGCCCTGGGCGGTACAACGACAAGGTCTATGCTACCAGCATTGGCTGGTCGGATTCCGTGCGGGTTCTTGTTACTCAGGATAAATTGACAATCATAGGTTCAGGACCCCAAACAATCATTGGTCAGGATTTTCCTTGGTCCCAGGATCAGGGCGAGCAAAAAGGGATCGTGGCTTCGGATTATTGGGGGAATTCATCTGTCCACATTGAAGGAATCCGTTTTGAGAATATGAGGGATGCGATCTACATAGCATATGAGTTCATAGGTAGTGATTCAGCCAGCATAAAGAACTGTGATTTCTATCAGAACCTATTCTCGTTGTTTTTGATTGGGGACGGCGGGGATATGGTAATACAGGATTGTAGTTTTTCCTATATGCCGGGATCGGCACGGCTGGTTAGGGCTTCAGATTTTGGTAACATAGCTATAAGGGGATGTGAATTTATGCTGGCAGATTATTCACCATTTACCCAAAGTAGTCTTCTGATACAGGGGGTTCAGGATGGATTTGTCGAGCAGTGTCGGTTTAATGGGGGAAATGGTGGAATTATTGTGGCCTATGGGGGGCAAACGAGAATCAAGCAATGTGTTTTTGTTGGCCAGAGATACTATGCGATTAATCCTGGTTCCCAGTCTAATGTTATGGTTGACAGTTGTACATTCAGGAATCAATCAGACGCCATTACGGCTGCAACAGGCACAAGAAGATTTGTGATGACTAATTCTGCTATTGAGGATGTAACCAGCAGCTCTTTCCTTGTCGCTTTTTTCGATACACTTGAAGTCCATCAGTGTGATTTAGCTGCCGGTTCACGGGGAACCGTTTTTGTTGTAGATGGGACCAGTTGTTCCGAGGTTCCCCGCTGGGACATGACGGAGAACTATTGGGGGACGACAGACCCTGTTGTGATCGGGGGCTTGATCCAGGATTACCGGGATAGCGACAGGAAGTGCGCGGTTGTGGATTTCCAGCCCTTCCTCGACATGTCCACCCCAACGGAGAAGAAGAGCCTGGGTGGGATCAAAGCCATGTTCAGATGACCGACCGGCCGAAATTGATTGGCTACGCTCCTGCCTGATCCCTGGAAATCTTGATCCAAAACCCCGAAAACGGCACATATGTGCCACTGCTCCCGGCGGATGCGGATTCCCCCCTGCGCCCCGGACGCAAATCGATTAGTATTGGGCTGATTACCAGCGCCCATGAAGGCCGTCAGCCCGGGAGGAAC
>JALUJS010000503.1 GCA_027056825.1 Candidatus Krumholzibacteriia bacterium
GAAGATCCCCGCCCCCAGCTTCTTCGTGAAGGCGATGGAGATGTCCGTGCCCTTGGCCGCGCACAGGAAGGCGTCCTTCTGGCACAGCATGGACCCGCCGAGGGCCGCCAGGTCCAGGGGCACGATGCGCCCCGGGTACGGCGCCGAGAAGGCCACGTGGGCCTTGCCCTGCCCGGTGTGCAGGAAGTTGGTGATGAAGAAGCTCTCGCCGGTGAAGATCCGCTGCAGCCCCTTCATGATGCCGCCCTCGGTGCCGGTATCCATCCGGATGGCGTCCTCCATGTAGAGCATGGCGCCGGCCTCGGCCACCACGGCCTCGCCCGGATCCAGTTCCACCACCACCGCCTGCATGTCGTCGCCGACGATTTCGTAATCGATGTCGTGAGCCAAAACGGATCCCCCTACTGCTGATGTTCCCGTTCCACGGGCGTGTCCAGCCTCCGGATGCGCCCCTCCAGTCCGGCGGTCACGGTGCCGGATCGCTCGATGTCCTCGATGACCACCTCGGTCAGGGTCTGCCCCAGGTCCCGCAGCGGCGGCATGTCGATATCCAGGTAGACATGCGCCATGGCCGCCACGTAATCGGGCAACGCCACCGTATAGACGGCGTCCGGATCCAAAGGTTTCCCGCCGACCCTGATTTCCTCCACCACCGCCGCCTTCCCCGCCGGGTCCGCCCGGTAGGCGTAGGACAGGCCCGAGACCTGCAGGATGCCGTGGTCCCGCGCGATGTCCGCGTCGGCGTTGTGCTGGACGATCCGCGCCAGTTGGCGCCCGGTGATCTCCATGACCACCAGCTCGTTGGCGAACGGCAGGATCTCGTGGATGTCCAGGGCCGTCACGGGCCCGGCCTTGAGGGTCTTCCGGATGCCGCCGGAGTTCATCAGGGCCACGTCGCTGCCTGCGCGCCGCCGCAGGACGTCCGCCAGCCAGTTGCCCAGCACGGTCTCGCCCCGGCCCCGCGTCATGTCCACCGCCAGGGTTCCGATGCGGCGGCCGAACTCCTCCTGAACCCGGTTCGCGAACCCCTCCACCACCGCGGTCAGCTCCGGCGGGGCCACCGCGCCCTCGGCCCACAAGGTCACCAGCCGGCCCCGGTAGCCCACCACCTCGTCATGCTCGACCTTCACGTCCAGCCGGCCCAGGTTGGTCATGCGGGATCCGGCCTGCACGATGATGATGCCGCCGACCACCTCCGGTTCGGTCAGCCGCGTATGGCTGTGCCCGCCGACGATGATGTCCACCCCCGAACCCGCCAGCCGCGCGGCCAGTCCCCGGTCCGCGTCGATCCCGTTGTGGCTCAACAGCACGATCAGGTCGGTGGCCGGATCCAGGTCGACCAGCTGGCGCCGGATCATCGCCTCCTGGTCGGCCATGTACAGCCCGCCGAACCGCGCCGGGGACACGATGTTCTCCATGTCCCCGTACGAGATGGCCATGACGCCCACGCGCAGGCCCCCGCGCTCGAGCACCAGCGGCCCCGGAGCGACGAACGGGCGGCCCGAACCGTCCAGGATGTCCATGGCCATCACCGGGTAACCGAACAGGGACACCAGGCGCTTCAGGTTCCGGCGGCCGATGTCGAATTCATGGTTGCCCACCACGCCGGCGTCGTACCCCAGCAGGGTCATCATCCTGGCCATGGCGTATCCCGGCACGCCGTCCTCTTCCAGGTTGCAGACCGGATTGCCGGTCATGAAGTCGCCCCCGTCGACGAGGATGTCCGCCGGCGAGGTCTCCCTTTCCCGCGCCAGGTGCCAGGCCAGGGGCGCCACCCCGCCCACGGAGCGGCCGTCATCGCGCCAGGTCGCCGGGCGCGGCAGGAAAGCGCCGTGGGTGTCGTTGGTGTGGAAGATGGTCAGGTCGAACGGCCCGTCCGACGGCGCCGGCTGACCCCAGGCCACCGCCGCCGACAACGCCAGGGCGACGGCCACCGCAGCAAAACGCCGCCATCCTCTTGTTCCTGCGTTCATGGTATACTCCCGGTACGGCCGCCCGGGGGGCGGGCCTGTTTTCGAGTTCATTTCATTATGCAATTGCCCCGGCAACGGAGCACCCCTTATTTTGGCGGGCATCATGAAGAAGCTTCTGTCCCACGCTCCGGTCTTCCTCTGGCTCCAGGGCCTGACCTTCCTGTGTTTCGGCTATCTCATGTCCACACCCATCTGGCACGGGATGGACGGTGAGATCCTGTGCGAAGCCCACGCCCTGAACCAGAACCCGTGGTCCATGCTCGGGCACCTGGGCTTCTACTTCAGCCAGCCCATCCTGCAGCTGGCCTTCCTGCTCGAATACAGGGTCTTCGGGCTGGACACCGCCGGCTACATCGGAGTGAACCTGTTCGTCCACGCCTGCAACGCCTTCATCATCTACATGCTCGTGCACATGCTCTTTCCCCGCAAGAACATGGCGATGCTGGCGGCGTCCCTCTTCGCCCTCGGCGTGGGGAGCTACGGCAAGACCTTCATGAACATCTACCAGCTTGAATCGCTGATGGTGGCGGGGTTCCACCTGCTGGTCCTGTACGTCTTCATCCGCAACGACTTCCGCTACGGCGGCAAGGTCCTGTCCTGGTTCTACGCGCTGGGCCTGATCCTGTTCGTGCTGGCGGGCATGACCAAGGCGACATCCTTCAGTCTCATCCTCAGCCTCGCGGCCTACAAGGCGTTCTTCAACCCGTGGCGCAAGGGGAAGGTCCTGCTGTCGGCGGACCTGCTGGTCCTCATCGTCGTGGGCATCCTCATGTACTACGCCCAGAACCTGTGGGGCTACCGGGATCCCACCGTGTTCCACGTCGAGGACGCCCCGCGCCACTACACCCTGCTGTCGGTGAAGAACATCTTCCGCTACCTGAACCTCATGTTCTTCCCCATGCAGCAGAGTCCCATCCTGGAGACCTCCCCCGGGTGGCTTGTGTTCCTCTTCCACGCCCGGCGCGTCATCCGCATCTTCCTGACCCTGTCGATCATCTCCTACAGCTTCTTCGGCTTCGTGTTCGGCAGCAAGGCCATCCGCTTCTTCATCGCCTGGACCTTCATCACCCTGCTGCCGTTTACCGCCCACACCGATACGGGGCTCTGGCTCAACCTCAGCCACCTCTACCTGACCAGCCTGGGCCTGTGCGTCATCCTCGCCGCGGGGGTGGACGGCACCAAGGGCCTGCTGAAGGCCCGCCGCCGCCTGCGCTACACCCCCTACCTGCTGCCGCTGGTGTTCGTGGTCATGTCCCTGAGCCTGACCTGGAAGCTGAACAACAGCAACAGGATCAAGGCCGCCCAGCAGCAGGCGGTCACCATGCGGAAAATGGTCGCGGCCTCCTGCCGTTGAAAGTCGGAAATTCCCGGCGGGGGAACTTGGAATCCCGCAAAATCGGGGATATCTTGGGGCCGGATAGCCCGGTTCGCCCCGCGGACCGGACTGGCGCAACACCACCAAGGAGACGGGAAACATGGCCAAGTACAAGATCGGCTGGATGCCGGGCGACGGCGTCGGTGTGGACGTCATGGACGCCACCAGGATCGTTCTGGACAAACTCGGATTCGACGCCGAGTACATTCACGGCGACATCGGCTGGGAGTTCTGGCGCACCGAAGCCAACCCCCTGCCGGACCGGACCATCGAGATGCTCAAGACCGTGGACGCCTCCCTGTTCGGGGCCATCACCAGCAAGCCCAAGGAAGAGGCCGAGGCCGAACTCGTCCCCGAGCTGCGGGGTACCGGCAAGGTCTACCGCAGCCCCATCGTCCGCCTGCGCCAGGAATTCAACCTGCGCACCAACCTGCGGCCCTGCAAGGCCTACCCCGGCAACCCCCTGAACTACCGCGACGACCTGGACCTGGTGGTCTTCCGGCAGAACACCGAGGGCCTGTACATGGGCGTGGAGTACCACCCCCTGCCCCAGGACGTGCGCAACAAGATGATCGACACCCATCCCAACCAGATGGCCCGCCTGGCCGACGTGCCCAACGAGGACATCGCCATCTCGGCGCGCATCTTCACCCGCAAGGGCTGCCGGGATATCGTCCGCGACGCCTTCGAGTACGCCAAGAAGTTCGGCTACAAGTCCGTCACCGTGGTCGAGAAGCCCAACGTGGTGCGCGAGACCAGCGGTCTGATGGTGCGCGAGGCCCGCAAGATCGCCAAGGACTACCCGGATATCGAACTGTGGGAGACCAATATCGACGCCATGTGCATGTGGCTGGTGAAGAACCCCCAGGACTACGGCGTGCTGGTCTCCAGCAACATGTTCGGGGACATCGTCAGCGACCTGTGCGCCCAGCTCGTGGGCGGCCTGGGCTTCGCCTGCAGCGGCAACATCGGCGACGAGGTGGCCGTGTTCGAACCCAGCCACGGCAGCGCCCCCAAGTACGTGGGCATGAACAAGGTCAACCCCGTGGCCATGATCCTGTCGGCCAAGATGATGCTGGACTACCTGGGCGAGACCGACATGGCCGCGCGGCTGGAAAACGCCGTGGCCGAGGTCATCGCCGAGGGCCGGGTCCGCACCTACGACATGGGCGGGGCCAGCACCACCACCGAGATGGCCGAGGCCATCGCCGAACGGGTGTAGCGCTCCCCTGCCTGCCGACAACGCGCAAGGCCCCCGCGGTTCCGACCGCGGGGGCCTTTCTTCATCAGGTATCCTTCCGGCGCCAGACGGTCATCTCGCTGATGGTGTGCTGGTGTTTCCGCGCGGTCTCCCGGATCACGAACTCCACCTGGTGGGGCTCGCCCACCGGCTCGAACCCGCCGGACAACGCCCGGGTCAGGCCCTCCAGGGTGGTGACGTTCTCACCGTCGATCTTGCGCCCGCCCAGCCATTTGTCGCGGGGGGTGAATTCCTCCAGCCAGGTGTAGGGCGAGGTCAGCACCAGCAGGCCGCCCGGGTTGATACGCCCCGTGATCTGCTCCAGGAACAGGGCCGGATCGTACAGGCGGTCGATGAGGTTGGCCGCCAGCACCAGGTCGAACCCCGTGAACTGCTCCTTGAGATTGTGGGCGTCTCCCTGCCAGAACTCGACCCGGTCCCGCGTATCCTCCAGGTTCAGCTCCGCGAGGGTGCGCTCGTGGTACGAGACCAGCTCTCCCTCGTCCGGGATGGCGTAGCGGATCGAGCCCTTCTCCTTCATCTCCAGGGCCACCTTGATGAAGCGGGCCGAGAAGTCGATGCCCGTCACGTGGCCGCAGAACTTGGCCAACTCGAAGGTGGACCGTCCGGTGGCGCAGCCCAGGTCCAGCGCCCGGGCCACGTCCATGCCCCGACACTGCTGGCGGCACAGGGCCGCCACGCGGGCGGGGAAGTTCGGCACCTTGAAGTACCGCGGCCCGTAGTGGAACTCGCAGTACTGGGCCACCAGCTCGTCCGTCTCGTAGATGTCGTCCCGCACCGTCACCTCGTGCTCCGATTCGATGTACCGGAAGCCTGCGTGCTGGTAGAAGTGCCGCCGGAAGGCGTAGCGGGCGTGCCGCGTGGCCTCGTTGCCGGTGGAGATCCACGAGCCGCCCTTGATCAGGTTGTGCCGGGTGTCGAAGGTGGGCGTGGAGAAGTCGTCGTAGAGGGGGTGGACCGCGAAGCCCGGAAAACCGGTGATGGGCGTCTCGGTCCACTGCCACACGTTGCCAACCACGTCCCCGAATCCGCCGCGGGTGTTCTGGTCCACCGGAACGGACGACGCGAACTGCGCCAGGTCGATGTTGCCGGGAGCCTCGGTCCAGTCCGGCTGGTCGGGAATTCCCGTCACATCCAGGAGCCGGTACCACTCCTCCTCCGTCGGCAGGCGGACCGGCCGGCCGGTCCTGTCCGCCTGCCAGTTGCAGAAGGCCTTGGCCTCGAGCTGGTTGACCTCCACGGGCCAGTTCCACGGCATGGGGATCTCCTCGGCCAGGCAGCGCAGCTTCCAGTCGCCACCGGCGCCCCGTGTCCAGAAACGGGGATGCTCCGCCCCGGTGTATTCGCGCCAGCCCCAGCCCTCGTCCGTCCACCATTTCTGTTCCCGGTACCCCCCGGCGTCCACGAACTCCCTGAACTCGCCGTTGGAGACCAAAAAGCGCGCGGCCCGGAAGTCGCCCACCTGCGTCTCGAGGCGGCCGTATTCGTTGTCCCACCCGTACAGGCGGTGATCGCGCTCCTTGCCCAGGACGACCTTGCCCCCCGGCACGTCCAGCAGCTCGTTGGGCGGGGCCTCGCCGCGGTCCGGACACAGGGGCCACTCCGGCTGCGGTCGCACCTTGTCCAGGGGCAGCTGGCGGATGAGCACCGAGCTGGTCTCCAGGTGAATGCGCTCGTGCTCGATGCCCATCAGGATGACCCACATGGGGGAGTCCCAGCCCAGGGGCATCTTCAGCGGCAGCTCGCCGATGACCTGCTCGACCACCTCGCGCACCCGGTTGCGGTAGTCCCACACCTCGGCCACCGTGGGCCAGTCGTAGTTCTTCTCGTCCAGGTCGTCCCAGCTCATCTCGTCCACGCCGATGGCGAAGATCGATTCGAAGCGGGGATTCACGCGCTCGGTGATGACCTTGGCCAGGACCAGCTTGTTGATGAAGAAGGTCGCCGTGTGCCCCAGGTAGAAGATCAGGGGATGGCGCAACGGGTCGGCGTGCAGGAAGTAGGCCTCGTCGTCGGCCATGACGTCGAACAGGCGTTCGTACAGCTCCCAGGAATTGCGGAAATACGCCAGGATCTCCTGCCGCTTGTCCTCGGCCTTGCCCTCGGTGAGCACCGGTGTCGGCAACGATTTCAGCATCGGTTCATCCCTCTCACGTAACCTGTTTCCTCATCCTCGCTATCCTCCTTCAGGTCATCACCTTTCGGGATCGCGAAGCAATTCCCAAATCCGGGTTTATGGTTCCGATTTTACAAAGTTCCCGCAGGAATGGCCACCACCCAATCCGGCTTCCATGTGGGCACGTTTATCTTGACAAAGATCCCGATCATGGCTGAAAATGGCGCCATCGAGTTATTCCATTGTATTGTTTCTTGGTTTGGTCAGTTCGTGGTTTTGCGAGACTTCATCATGACTTTTTTCATCGAACCAGCCCCATACCCCTTCATCGGTTTACCCCCGGCATGGCTGTCACGCATGCCCGGCAAAGGGCATCCGCCCTGCCTGGAACGCCCCCCCCGCAAGTAGGAGTTCACCGCATCCGGTAGACGTCGCGGCATGGAATATCCTCTTGGCTCGAACACCAGGCCGCATCGTGAGTATGAATAAACGTTTCCTACAGGAGGACACTGATGGTTTTCAGGAAGAACCGCTATGACGGTAATCCACCCCGTTTCATCCGTCTGCTTTGTCTGCTTTGCCTGCTTCCCCTGGTCCTGGGTCTTGTGATCCAGACCCCGGTCCGGGCGGATGACACCTGTGGCACCCCGGCGCCGGATCCGGCCAAGGATCCCGGCTGGCCCCTGCTGGTCTACCCCTATGCCCACACATATGAGACCGCCACGGTGAAGGTCTTTTTCCACTACCTGCGACGCCTGGACGGCACCGGCGGTTCCCCGGACGGAACGGCCGAAACCTTGTTGTCGGAAATGGCGGGATACTTCGGGAACCTGGGTATCACCTTCCAACTTGTGGGTACCGATGATTATCCCTGGGAGTACTATGACCAGGTTTCCACTCCTTTGCCGTGCAACATTCTCTGCTGGCTCGACGAGCATTCGGATCCCGGCCGGATCGATATTTTCATCACCGCTGCCGACCATCCGGTCTGGAAGATGAGCGCCAGCAGCATCCCCTCGACCGCCATCATGTTCTCAGGGTGGGCCAGCAGGGTTGGTAACCAGTCCATCTGGCTGGCGCACGAGATGGGCCATTGTCTGGGTTTG
>JALUJS010000504.1 GCA_027056825.1 Candidatus Krumholzibacteriia bacterium
GTTCGTCACCCACGACCGGGCCTTCCTCCGGCGGTTGGCCGCGCGCATCCTTGAACTGGACCGTGGCCGGCTGCGCGACTGGACCTGCGACTACGACACTTTCCTGGCACGACGCGACGAAGTTCTGCGTAACGAGCAGGCCCGCTGGGACCAGTTCGACCGCAAGCTGGCCGAGGAGGAGATCTGGATCCGCAAGGGGGTGCGCGAGCGCCGCAAGCGCAACGAGGGCCGCGTGCGCGAGCTGATGAAGATGCGCCAGGAGCGCGCCGCCCGGCGTGTCCGCACCGGCGAAGCCGACTTCAGGATCCAGACCGCCGACCGCGGCGGCAAGCTGGTCATCCAGGCGCGCAACCTGTCCTTCGCCTATCCGGGTGGCGAGCCCCTGGTGCGCGACTTCAGCGTGCGCATCCAGCGCGGCGACAAGGTGGGCGTCCTGGGTCCCAACGGGGCGGGCAAGTCCACCCTGCTCAAGCTCCTGCTGGGCGAGCTGGAACCCGATGGCGGGGAGATCCGCCTGGGCACGGGCCTCGAGGTCGCCTACTTCGACCAGCAGCGCGCCCAGCTCGACGAGACAATAACCGTGCAGGAGAACGTGGCCGAAAGCGGCGGCGACACCGTGCGCATCGACGGACGGCCCGTGCACGTGATCACCTACCTGCAGCAGTTCCTGTTCACCCCCGACCGCGCGCGCAGCCCCATCACGCGGCTTTCGGGAGGCGAGCGCAACCGCCTGCTGCTGGCGCGTCTTTTCACCCGGCCGGCCAACCTGCTGGTCCTGGACGAGCCCACCAACGATCTGGACCTCGAAACCCTCGACCTGCTGGAGGAGCGGCTGCTGGAGTTCCCCGGCACCATCCTGCTGGTCAGCCACGACCGCGAGTTCCTCGACCATGTGACCACCAGCACCCTCGCCCTGATCGGCGGCGGCCGCATCATCGAGACCGTGGGGGGCTACAGCGAGTGGGCCAAGGTCTCCAGGGAGAAACAGGAAACCGCGGCATCCCGCAGGAAGGCCAAGGCCCACAAACCCAAGCCCAAGCCCGCGGCCGCGGACAAACCCCGCAAGCTGTCGTTCAAGGAGAAGCGGGAACTGGAGCAGCTCCCCGGACGCATCGAGGAGCTGGAAGCCGAACAGTCCGCGCTGCACGCCAAACTGGCCGACCCGGACCTGTACCGCACCGCCCCGGAAAAGGTGGCCGCCTACAAGGCACAGCTGGACGAGATCGACGCCGAACTGCCCGGCCTGTACGCCCGCTGGGAGGAACTGGAGGCCCTGTCATGAAGGACCCGGCATGAAGATCCTGCTGAACTCCACCAAGACCATGGACCCAGGCACGGCTTCGCGCCTGAAGACCACCGAGCCGCGGTTCATGACCGAGGCGCGCGAACTGGCCATGGCCCTGAAGCCCCTGCCGGAAACACGCCTGCTCGCCGAGTTCGACCTGACACGCAACACCCTGCCGGAAGCCCGCGCCCGCATCGCGCGCTGGGGCGAATCCGGCAACCCGCAGCCGCCGGCCATGCTGCTGTTCACGGGGCTGGTCTACAGGCATCTGGACGCGGCCACCTTGAATGCCACCGCGCGCAAGCGCGCCCAGCGCGACCTGCGCATCCTGTCGGGGCTGTACGGCGTGTTGCGGCCCCTGGACGCCACCGAGGCCTATCGCCTGGAAATGGGCGTGCGCTGGCACCCGCCCGGTGCCAGGAACCTGGCCGCCTTCTGGAAACCGCGGCTGACCGCCGCCCTGGCCGCGGAAATGAAGCCCGGCGAGCCGGTGATCAACCTGGCCAGCCAGGAATACGCCAAGGCCGTCGATCCGAAGGCCCTGCCCGGGCCGCTGATCTCGCCCGTGTTCAAGGAGACCCGGCCCGACGGCTCGCTCAAGTCCGCGCCGGTGTACGCCAAGATGGCCCGCGGGGCCATGGTGCGCTGGCTGCTGGTCACCGGCGCGCGCAAACCGGAAGACCTGCTGGGATTCGGGGAGCTGGGCTGGGAAGCGGCGAGCGAACCGCCGCAGAAGGGCCCGTGGCTGTTCACGCGGCCGGCGGGGCGCTGACATGCTCCTTATAGAAGGTGATCACCTCATCTTTTGACACCCGGCCACCTGCGATGCCCATGGTCAGATTCTCCAGGTCCTCATCGCTTGCGGCCAGCTTGCATCCGTTGGCCAGGATGAAGACTTCGGCCGCCGCCACAGCCACGCGTTTGTTGCCATCAAGGAAAGGATGATTAGCGCACAGATGGAAATGGTAGGCCGCCGCCATGGCGGCCAGTTCGGCGTGCAGATACTCGCCTCCGAACATTGCCTGGGGCATAGACACGGCCGACTCCAAGAGACCCCGGTCCCGCAAACCTCCGTCAC
>JALUJS010000505.1 GCA_027056825.1 Candidatus Krumholzibacteriia bacterium
CCCCAGGCCCTCCAGGATGGTCATGAAGAAGCGCACGTCCTGCAGGTCCGGAACGTTGGCGATGACCGATTCGCCGCGCGCCAGCAGCGAGGCGGCCATCAGGGGCAGCACCGCGTTCTTGGCGCCGCTGACCTGCAGGTCCCCCCGCAGGGGAGTCGGTCCCTCGATGACGAACTTGTCCACCCGGTCTCCTCCCTGTTGTCGGGTCTCCGCCCAGTCAGGCGGTCGCCGCGCGGGCGGTGACCACCCGGTCCCGGCCCGCGTAATCCTGGTGCACCGAGAGATCCCGGGCGCCCGACGCGGTCATGATCTCCGTCACCGCCTCCCCCTGGTCGGCCCCGATCTCCAGGACGATCCAGCCGCCCGGCCGCAGCCAGGGTCCCATGCCGTGGGCCAGGGCGCGGTAGAAGTCCAGCCCGTCCCGGCCGCCGTCCAGGGCGGTGTGCGGGTCGTGATCGCGAACCTCGGTCTGCAGCTCCGCGATCTCGTCGGTGCGCACGTAGGGCGGATTGCTCACCAGCATGTCCACCTGTCCACGCAGGTGGGCCGGCAGCGGATCGAAACGGCTGCCCTGGTGCGTGTGCACCCGGCCGCCGACCCCGTTGAGGTGGGCGTTGTGGCGGGTCAACTCCACCGCCGCCGGGTTGATGTCCACCGCCTCGACCACCAGCTGCGGCACCTCGGCCGCCAGGCACACGCCGATGATCCCGCTGCCGCAGCCGATCTCCACGGCCACCGGGGACAGCAGGCGATGGTCCGGAGGCGCCAGCAGGCCCACGGCGATCTCCACCAGCCGCTCGGTCTCCGGCCGGGGGATGAACACCCCGGGCCGCACCTTGAAAACGCGGGAATAGAACTCGGTCTCGCCCAGGATGGTCTGCAGGGGCTCGCCCGCTCCCCGGCGCCGGACGTGGTCGCGAAACCGCTCCAGTTCCGCGTTCAGCAGCGGCCGGTCGAACTGGAAGTAGAGTTCCAGGCGCGCGATGCCCAGGACATCGGCCAGCAGGCGCTCGGCTTCCAGGCGGGCCGATTCGACACCCTTGCCCGCCAGGTACTCCGTGGTGGCCAGGATCAGCTCGCGAACGGTTTTCAGGGGCTTGGCGCTGGTCATGACCGCATCGGTTTCGCCATGGACGCCGGGACGGCCGCCGCCGTCACGAGTCCGTCTTGCGGGTGGCGGCCAGTGCCTCTTCCCGGCGGTGGGCCAGGATGGCGTCGACCACCGCGTCCAGTTCTCCGGCCATGATGGCATCCAGGTTGTGCACGGTCAACCCGATGCGGTGGTCGGTCACCCGGCTCTGGGGGTAGTTGTAGGTGCGGATCTTGGCGCTGCGGTCGCCGGTGCCAACCTGGCTCTTGCGCTCGGCGGCGATGGCGGCCTCCTGCTCGGCGATGGCCGCCTCCAGGATCCGTGAACGCAGCACGCTCAGGGCCTTGGCCTTGTTCTTGTGCTGGGACTTCTCGTCCTGGCACTGCGCCACGATGCCCGTGGGCAGGTGGGTGATGCGCACGGCGCTGTCGGTGGTGTTCACGGACTGGCCGCCCGGTCCCTGGGCCCGGTAGACGTCGATCTTCAGGTCCGCGTCCTTGATCTCCACGTCCACCTCCTCGGCCTCCGGCAGCACCGCCACGGTGACCGCCGAGGTGTGGATGCGCCCCTGGCTCTCGGTGGCGGGCACGCGCTGGACGCGGTGCACCCCGCTCTCCCAGCGCAGGATGCCGAAGGCGCCCTCGCCGCGCACGGCGTAGATCACTTCCTTGAAGCCGCCGGCGGTGCCCTCGGTGGCGTCGATCAGCTCGGTCTTCCAGCCCTTGCGCTCGGCGAAGCGCAGGTACATGCGGGCGATGTCCTCGGCGAACAGCGCCGCCTCGTCCCCGCCCGTGCCGGCGCGGATCTCCAGGATGGCGTCGCGGTCGTCGTTGGGGTCGTGAGGCAACAGGGCCTCTTCCAGGGCCGCGGTCGCCGGTTCCAGCTCCGCCTCGAGGCTGGCCAGGTCCTCCTTGATCATCGCCTGCATGTCCGGGTCCTTCTCCGTCTTCAGAAGCTCCCGGTTCTCCTCGATCTGCGTGACGATGGACAGCCACTTCTCGCCGATCTCCAGCTGGCGGCCCACCCGCTTGTGCTCGGTGGCGAGCCTGCGGTAGAGGTTCTGGTCCTTGAGGGTCTGCGGATCGGAGAGCTGGTCTCCCAGCTCCCGGTAGCGAGCGCGCAGCGTCAGCACGTTGTCCTTCATGCGCTGTCCTCCGCGGTCGCCGGCAGGTCGGTCATCTCGAAGTAGATCTTCTCCCGGAAGTCGTCGGCCTCGGGGGTCAGGACCGCCTTGAGGGAAGCCATGGAGACTTCCAGCTGGCTGTCGTCCGGCTGCTTGGTGGTGATCTTCTGCAGCATCAGGCCGGGGAAGATCACCGGCTGCAGGAACCAGGCCTTGCCGTACTTGCCCGAGAGCTTGATGGCCTCGTAGGCCAGCCCGCCGATCACCGGCACGAAGGCCAGCCGCTGCAGGCGGTCCCCGATATCCTCGGGCCGTCCCAGCAGGGTGAAGACGAAGATCGAGATGAGCATCACGAAGAACAGGAAGCTGGTCCCGCAGCGCGGATGCAGCGTGGTGAACCCGCGCGTGCCCTCCGGGGTCAGGGGCCTGCCGTTCTCGAAGGCGTGGATGCCCAGGTGCTCCGAGCCGTGGTACTGGAACACCCGCCGCATGTCCGGCATCAGGCTGATGCCCCACAGGTACAGCACGAAGAAGACCACCCGGATCACGCCGTCCACCAGGTTCCACGACATGCTGCCGGCGCTCGCGGGCACGATCAGGTCGGTCAGCAGGATGGGCAGGTAGAAGAACACCCCCAGGCTAAGGACGAAGGAGAAGGCGATGGTGCCCCACATCATCAGTTTGTCCTTCCAGGACGAGCCCTCCTTGCGCTCGACGCGGTCGTCGCTCATGGCCTGGTCGGCCGAGAACATCAGGGCGTCGATGCCGATGCCCATGGTCTCGATGAGGAACACGCCGCCGCGCAGGACCGGGATGTTCAAAAACGGGAGCCGCCGCACGATGCTTTTGAAGATCTTCTTGCGCACGACGATGCGGCCCTCGGGGGTGCGCACGGCCATGGCCAGGTACTGGGGGCTGCGCATCATCACGCCCTCGATCAGCGCCTGGCCGCCCACGGCCATGTCCAGTTGCCTGGCCTCGGCGGGGTCGATGTTCGGATCGGCCGTGCGCCGCTCCTCCGGGCCGGCGCCATCAGCTCCGGCCGGACCTGCGTCGTTCCTTGTTTCCTGCTCGCTCATGACGTTCTCCCGGACCACGCGCGACGGTCCCGAGAATGCGAAAAGGGTGTCGGGAAATCGACCCGGCACCCTCTTGCGCTATGACTGCGGCCTGCCGCGGAGCGCCCGCGGCGGCGATCACTTCTTGCCGTAGTTGACGTTCTCGTACCGCTTGCGGAACCGCTCCACGCGGCCGGCGGTATCGACGATCTTCTGCTGACCCGTGAAGAACGGGTGACAATTGGAGCAGATCTCCACATTCAACTTGGGCTTGGTCGAGCGCGTGTGGATCACGTTGCCGCACAGGCAGGTGATCTCGCAGTCGACGTATTCGGGATGAATGTTGCTCTTCATTGTTCTTGCGCCTTTTCGCGTGATTTCCAGTTGCCGGGTCGAGGGACAAAAGGAAATAAGCGAATCCCTTCATGGCAAGGACAATTTTCGTGCCCGTTGGGCCCCGCAGGGCCGGAAATCCCCGGATCAGGTGTTCATGGCCCCCAGGAACTGCTGGTTGTCCTTGGTCTTGCCCAGCTTGTCGATGAGGAACTCCATGGCCTCGATGGGGCTGTAGTCGCTCAGGTACTTGCGCAGCACCCAGATCTTGGCCAGATCCTTGGGCTCGATGAGCAGGTCCTCCTTGCGGGTGCCGGACTTGAAGATGTCCATGGCCGGATAGACCCGCTTGTCGGCGATCTTGCGGTCCAGGACCATCTCCATGTTGCCGGTGCCCTTGAACTCCTCGAAGATCACCTCGTCCATGCGGCTGCCGGTCTCGATCAGCGCGGTGGCGATGATGGTCAGCGAGCCGCCGTCCTCGATGTTCCGGGCCGCACCGAAGAACCGCTTGGGCTTCTGCAGGGCGTTGGAGTCGACGCCGCCGGAGAGGATCTTGCCCGAGTGGGGCACCACGGTGTTGTGGGCCCGGGCCAGGCGCGTGATGGAGTCCAGCAGGATCACCACGTCCTTGTTGTTTTCCACCAGGCGCCGCGACTTGGCCAGCACCATGTTGGCCACCTGCACGTGCCGTTCGGCGGGCTCGTCGAAGGTCGAGCTGACGACCTCGCCGTTGACCGAGCGGGCCATGTCCGTGACCTCCTCCGGCCGCTCGTCGATGAGCAGGACGATGAGGTGCACCTCGGGGTGGTTGGTAGTGATGGCGTTGGCGATCTTCTGCAGGATCACGGTCTTGCCCGCCCGCGGCGGCGAGACGATCAGCCCGCGCTGGCCCTTGCCGATGGGGCACAGCAGGTTGATCAGGCGGGTCGTCATGTCCTTGGGGTCGTGCTCGAGATTGAGCAGCTCCTCCGGGTACAGCGGCGTCAGGTTGTCGAACAGGGTGACCTTCTTGGCCTTGTCCGGATCCTGGTAGTTGACCGATTCGACCTTCAGCAGGGCGAAGTAGCGCTCGTTGTCCTTGGGCGGGCGCACCTGGCCGCTGATGGTGTCACCGGTCTTCAGGTCGAATTTCTTGATCTGGGACGGGGAGAGGTAGATATCGTCCGGCCCCGGCAGATAATTGTACTTGGCCGAGCGCAGGAAGCCGTAGCCTTCGGCCAGCACCTGCAACACGCCCTCGGCGTAGATCAGGCCGTTCTTCTCGGTCTGACCCTCCAGGATCTTGAAGATCAGCTCGGACTTGCGGAGGGTGCTGAGGGCCTCGATGTTCATGCCGCGGGCGACTTCCACGAGCTCGTGGATGTCCATTTCCTGCAATTCCTTGATGTCCATGTCTCTCCTCGAACGGATCGTGAGCGGGGTGTGTGGGGGTTATCGTACGGATGGGCTTGGTGCAGGAAGGGGGCTGGCCCCGGACCGAAAGCGTGGATAATCCCCTGGGTTACGTGGATGCGGGCCCAATGGCCCCGGTTGGATAACAACAGTCTAGCACAAATCGAGCCGGATTTCACACTTTCTTTGCCGGTCCCGGCGGGCGAACCCGCCGGGACCCGCGATCCGGCGTCCTACTGGCTCGACGCTCCGGACAGCTCCTCGTAGGTCTTGTTGTTCACCGTGGCGGCGTCGTAATCCCCCAACTGGAACTGGGCCGCGCTCAGGTAGAAGAAGCCGTCGGCGTTGGTCGGGAAGTTGTTGGTCATGGCCACGCCGATCTCCACCGCGCGCTGGAAGAGGTGCTTGGCCTTGTCCTCCAGCTCCTTCTTGAGCACGGGGTCGGTCTCGGACTGGGCCTTGTTGAACACTTCCATGCCGTAGTTGTAATAGGTCTGCAGACGCAGCAGCATGGTGTTCTCCGTGGGCACCAGCTCCATGTTGGCCGCGCGGTCCAGCACCTTCAGGCCGTCCTCCCAGCGCCCCACCTTGGGCGAGGCGTACATGATGCCGGCCTGGATCAGCATGGTCTTGTTGTCCGCGTCGTTGCTCGCGTCGGTGTCGGCCTCGTTCAGGTCCACCACCTTCACGTAGTAGTCGGCCGCGTGCTCGTAATCCCCCTGCTCCCGCGCCAGCTCGGCCATGTTCAGCAGCAGGTGCGTGTCGTCGCCGTGCTCGGCCAGCAGGTCCTCGTAGAGCTGGCGGGCCTCGTCGTTGCGGCCCAGGGCGTCCAGGACGCTGGCCTTGTCCACGCGCAGCTCGTAGGCGTCGGGCTTGGCGGCCAGCACCTGGTCCAGCAGGTCCAAGGCTTCGGTCAGCAGCTCGGTGCGCTGGGACTGGAAGGTGTCCTGCTCGGCCATCTGCATCTTCATGCGGGCGATGCTCTTGATGGGGGTCAGGGAGTCGGGCAGCGCGGCGTAGGCCAGCCGCAGATGGCCCTCGGCCTGCTCGTAGAAGCCGTCGTCCCAGTCCAGCTTGGCCTGACGCAGCCGGTTGCCGTAGTTGTATTTGAGGGACTCGTCGACCTCTTTTTCCCAGTCCTTGGCGTCCAGCTCGAGACACTTCTCGTAGGCCTCGTAGGCCAGTTCGTAGTTCTTCTTGGCCTCGACGAAGTTGTCGTCGTTCACCGCGTCCTCGGCCTTGTGGCTGTAGGCCTCGCCGAGGTAGAAGTAGGCGTCCGGCTCGTTGTCCCGGTACTGGAAACCCTCGTGGATGGCGTTGATGGCCTTGTCGTACTTCTGCTCATCGATGTACAGGATGGCCGCGGTGGTGTGGGCGGACCGGCAACCGGCAACGGCGGCGGCGGCCAGCAGTCCGGCCAGCAGGAAAAGTCGCGTCTTCGTCATGCAGAATCCCCCTCGGGACAAGGCGGCATCAATCACTCGGGCCATGATACCTGATCGGGGTGGGGAACGTGGTTCGGGACGGGCCGGGGCCCGGCGCTCCGGGTCGCTTGAGGCGGATGAACCCGCTTCATCGCTTAATAGATAAGAAACCCCCGGCGGCCCTGTCAACCAGGATTATTGCCCCGGCGGCGCGCATCCCGGCCAGCCGTCGAAGTCCGGACGCCCCCTGCCCGGACCACCGCCCGGGCCGGGGAACCGGCCCCGGTCCAGCGGCAGGATGCGCAGGTAGGTTTCCCGCTGCGCGGGATCCAGGATTTCCAGCTCCCGCATGATGGTCTCGGTGACCAGGGAATCGAGGACGGCCCGGCGGGCGCCCATGGTGTGCATCAGTTCGCGAACCTGAGCCCGGTCCGGCTCTCCCTGCTCCAGCAGGGCGCCGACTTCGCGGCGCAGTTCCATGAGCCGGCGGCCTTCCCGGCGTACCGTCTCCCCCTGTTCCATCTGGATGGCTCGCATGGCCTCCACCTGTTCGGGCCGCAGGTCGAGGGCCATGGTCAGGCGACGCAGGCGGCTCTCCATCATGCCCTGCCGCCACAGGGAATCCCGGTCGGCCGCCCGGAATCCGCCCCGACCGTGGCGGGCGCCTCCGCGCCCCTGCCCCCAGGTTCCCTCCCGGACGGGGGCATCCTCGGGGGCCGCGTGAATCGCCTGCCACAGGCGGTAGCCCAATCCCAGGTTCAGGCCCACGGACACCAGCAGCACGATCATCCAGCCCTTCTTCATGATTCATCCCCGTTCTCGTCCCGGCCCGCCAGCAACCAGCCCTCGGCCAGACCCTCGGTGTCGCTCTGCAACCAGGTGGATTCCAGCCAGCTGTCTTCCTCGGCCGCGGCCAGGGCCGTGTCCGTCGCCGGAACACGGCTTCCCACCGGAAGCAGGACCGCCACCATGATGCCCGCGGCCACCGCCGCGGCCGCCCAGCCGAAGCCCACGCCCGGGCGCGGCGCGGGCGCCGCCGTGGTGCGGGCTCGCACCGCGGGCCACACGCTGCCTATGGCCTGCGGCGCGGGTGCGGCCGCAACCTCGCCCAGCAGGTCCCACACCTTGCCCATCCGGTCGCGCTCGGCGCGGCAGGAGGGACAGGTGTCCAGGTGGTCGCTGACCGCGTCCATCCGTTCGGCCGTCAATTCCCCGGCCAGGTAGGCGGCCAGATCCTCGGTGACGTGTTTCATGGCATGACTCCCTGCTTCTCGAGAATCCCCCGCAGGCCGGCCAGGCCCCGCTGGATCAGGGATTCGACTCCCGGCAGCGTCGTGTCCATGGCCACGGCGATCTCCCGGTATTTCATTCCGTGGAACCGGTGCAGGACCAGGGC
>JALUJS010000506.1:0-891 GCA_027056825.1 Candidatus Krumholzibacteriia bacterium
GGCCCTGAAGAAAACCACCCGCATGTTCCTGGGGGTCCTGCCGATCCTGGCGGCCATGTTGCTGCTGATCGGCCTGGCGGTGACCCTGCTGCCCCAGCGGGTTTCCGCCACCCTGTTCCAGGGCGCGCCCCTGCGGGATGCGATCACGGGCGCCGGCCTCGGTTCCATCGCCACCGGGATGCCCGTGATCTCCTATGTGCTGGGCAAAGGCCTGCTCGACGCCGGCGCCGGCCTGATTGCCGCGACGGCCTTGATGCTCAGCTGGGTCACCGTCGGCATGGTCCAGCTGCCCGCCGAATCCCTGCTGCTGGGGCGCAGGTTCGCCCTGCTGCGGAACCTGAGCAGCTTCCTGCTCGCGGTCGGCATCGCCCTGGCCGTCACCTGGACCCTGCAGGTGCTTTCGTGAACGGGAAGGACCGGGCCGGAACCCGGAAGAGCCCGGGGCGGGGAGGCCTCTTTTTCCTGGCGGCCATGGCGCTGGTCCACCTGGGGCTGGCTCTGGCCGCACCGGAGACGGCAGGCCGCGCCCGCCTGGCGGCGTGGCATCTCGCCGCGCGCATCGGCCCCCTGCTGGTGCTGGTTTTCGTGTTGATCTTCCTGAGCAATCTCCTGCTGCAGGATCGTTGGATCCGGCGCTTCGTGGGCCGCTCTTCGGGCGCGCGCGGCTATGCCCTGGCCACGGTGGCCGGGATCATCTCAGCGGGCCCCGTCTATGTCTGGTATCCCCTGTTGCAGGACATGCGCGCCAAGGGCATGAAGGACGCCCTGATCGCGGTCTTCCTCTACAACCGGGCGGTCAAGCTGCAGTGGCTGCCGATCCTGGCCGGATACTTCGGCCTGCGCTACACCCTCGTGCTGACCGGCTGGATGATCGTCGGGGGTCTGGTGCAG
>JALUJS010000506.1:901-2358 GCA_027056825.1 Candidatus Krumholzibacteriia bacterium
GACCCCGGCGGCTCAAGCGAGTTCCGCGGGGACCGGCAAACCGAAATCGCTGAACAATACCTGCAGGAAATGCCTGTCCATATCCGAGGGCAGGAAATGCGCGGGCACGAGCAGGGAGCGGGAGCGCATGTGGTCCATGCCCGCCAGGTGGTGGTCCACCAGACGCCCGGCCTTGATCTCCGGGGCGGCGAGTTCCCGGGACACGAAACCGATCCCGAGACCTTCGCATACCTGTTGGACCAGCCCCCGCAGATCGTCATAGTAGGTCACGTTCCCGAACACCGACACGTCGCTGCCCATCTCCTCCAGGCTCCTGCTCAGGAACCTGTGGGCGCAACCGTTCTGGGCCTTGAGAAACAGTCGCAGGGGGGCAAGGTCCTCCAGGGAGACCTCGCCGGGTTCCACCCCCAGCGCGGGCGCGCTGATGAACACCATTTCATCGGCCGCCAAGGGGTAGACCCGGCACGAACTCATGTTCAGGTCGCAGCAGTGCTCCATGGCCGCCAGGTCATAGCGTCCGGCGGCCAGACCGCTGACGATGTCCTCGGAGAGCCTCAGGGTGACGTTGAAATCCAGGTCCTGAACCGGGCCTCCCATCATCTTCCTGAAAATGTTCGGCATCCTGGTGAGACCGAAGCATGGGGTGCAGCAGAAGCGCAGCCGGTTGCGCGTTTTGAGACCCGTAACGGCTTCCTCCATCTCGTCCTGCAGGGCCAGGATTCGCCGCGCCTTGCTCAACAGGGCCTGGCCCTCGAAGGTGGGCGTGATGGGCTCCTGATCCCGGTCGATCAGGGTGACACCGAAGTGACTTTCAAGCTGCTGAATCCGCCGTGATACCGCCGATTGGGTGACGCACAACTTCTCGGCGGCGCCGGTAAAGCTGCCCATCTCCGACACGGCCACAAGCGTTTCCAGTAAAACAAGTTCCATGCGACGAAAATACAATATCACCGGCCCGGTGTCCATGCGCAAAAGGCATGAATATGATGATCATGATTCATTTGACCACAAGATGGTTAAATATTTAACATTGCAATGACCCTCAGCCCGTATACCCATCCCACCAGGGAGGTGCTCGATGCACAAGCAAAGGAACAAGGCGCTCCGCATAGCATTGTGGGCGCTGAGCATTCTTGTACTGGCAGGTCTGCTTGGCTTCTGGGGCTGTTTCGACAACCCGACCAGTTACGACGACCTGGAGGCGGACATCGTCACCACCAGGACCCCCACGGCCCTGATCGACGCCGCGACCCTGAAACTCTGGATGGATGAGGGCCGCGTCAACAGCACCGACCCCGACAGCAGGGACAAGGTCGTGGTGTTGAACGTGTCGGACTCCGCCCATTTCGACGCCGGCCACATTCCCGGTTCCCAACTCTACAACTACTCCTCCACCTTCGAGGTGAGGATGGAGGGCCTGGGAACGACCGGGCACATGGTGGTCGACGGACCCAACA
>JALUJS010000507.1 GCA_027056825.1 Candidatus Krumholzibacteriia bacterium
ACCAGGCGCACGAACCGGCCCGGCGGCAGGGTGGGCGTCGAGGCGTCCGCGCCGGCGTAGATCGCCTGCCGTGTCGCCGCGGAGACGAGCAGTACGGGCACCCGGCCGCCGTCGAGGTCCCGGACCAATAGCACCTCCCGGTCAGGGTCGGCCCCCTCGAGGGATTTGACGGTGGTGGTCGCGGTCCCGTGGGCGTCGGTCTCGGTGCTCACGGTCACCTCGTCCGGCCCGTAGACCTTGCACACCAGGAAGTTCTCCTCCTCGGGGATGTCCACCGCCCCGGCGTCCAGGACCTCGATCCCGGGCCGGGCGTTCAGGTCGGCGACCAGGTCGGTGGTCAGCATGCGCGCACCGAACATGGCCTCGCCCCGCGGGTCGATGTCCACCAGCACCCTCGGGTCCGGCCGCGGGGTGTCCGGACCGGCGTTGACGTAGTAGCTGGGCATGGCCTTCTGGGCGTAGACGTCGGCCCAGTGGGGAATCCACTCGGCCCGGCGGTCGGTGTTGTGCTCGGCGAAGACCGTCATCAGCCCGCCGGAAAGGTGCAGCACCATGAAGAACGCCCCGCCGGCCACGTAGACCGGGATCAGGGCGGCCAGCCCGGGCTTCTCCTCGGGCGTGGCCCTTCTGACCAGCAGGCCGAAGTACGCCACCACCGGCAGCATCCCCACCAGGAAGGCGAAGGTCACCGGACCGATGGTGCGGGTGACGAAGCCCATGTGCTGCCCGGCGAAATAGCCCACCAGGCCGAAGCCGAAGGCGGGCACCAGGATGGTCATCACCACCTGCTTGAAGGAGATGTCGTCGTCGCTGCGCTCGCCGGGATGATCGGCGGCGGCCAACCGCTTCCAGTTGACAAGCAGCACCGTCACGCCGATGAGCAGGCCGACTCCCGCAGCGCTGAAGGCCATGTTGAAGGACCACAGGTTGCGCAGGGGGGCCGAAAGCAGGGCCGACAGCGAGGCCCCGATGTTGATGCCCATGTAGAAGATGTTGAAGCCGGCATCCCGCCGCGGGTCGTCCGGCGCGTACAGGTTGCCGACCATGGCCGAGATGTTCGGCTTGAAGAATCCGTTGCCCAGGCACAGCAGCACCAGCCCGAGATAGAAGGTCGGCAGGCTGCGCACGCCCAGGGAGAAGTAGCCCGCGGCCATGAGCAGGCCGCCGATGAAGACCGAACGGCGGAAGCCCAGGAAGCGGTCGGCGATCATGCCCCCGATGAAGGGGGTGAAGTACACGAACGCCATGTAGGTGCCGTAGATCTCCGCGGCCCGCCGCGTGGAGAAACCCAACCCCCCGCGCTCGGTGTCCGTGATGTACAGCAGCAGGATCCCCAGCATCAGGTAGAACCCGAGCCTCTCCCACATCTCGGTCATGAACAGGGCCTTCAGACCCCGCGGATGACCCTTCTGGACGGCGGCATCTGCCATGGCGGCCTCCCGGTCACGGTGCTGATGATTCAAGAAAACGGCCGCCAGCCTGTTGCGCGCGGGCGACCGTTTCGATCGGTCCTCGATGGCACTCTACAACACGGGAGGCCTTCAGGCCAGCCCAAAGGGGCTTCTACTCCACCCCGTGCATCATGCGGTTCAGAGGCTTCGACAGCAGGACCAGGAAGACGCCGATACCCACGGCCACCAGCCCGATGTTGCCGAACACGTGCATGTACTTGCCCAGGCTCTCGACCGGGTCCAGGTTGGCCGCCACCGCGGCGCCCTCCCCCTCGACCCCCGTCAGCTTGGCCAGCACCGCGGCCACGTACATGGAAAACGCGAAGCTCAGGAACCAGGCGCCCATGGCCGCACCGGTCATTTGTCTGGGCGCCAGCTTGGTGACCATGGACAGGCCGATGGGCGACAGGAAGAGTTCGCCCGTGGTGTGCAGCAGGTACATCAGGCCCAGGAACACCAGCGGCACCATGGCGCTGTCCCCGGCGAAGGCCCGGCCGACCAGCAGGATCAGGAAACCCAGACCGAGCTGGATGATACCCAGGCCGAATTTCATGGGGATATTGGGATTCTTGCCGATGCGCGACAGCTTGACCCACATCACCGAGAAGATCGAGCCGAACAGGATGATGAACGCGGGGTTGAAGAACTGCGTCTGGCTGGCGGGCATGTAATAATGCACCAGCCCCAGCAGGGAGATGTTCCGGTCCACGTTGCGGTCGGCGAACATGGTCAGCGAGGTGCCGGCCTGCTCGAAGAAGGCCCAGAACACCACGTTGAAGACCATCAGGATCATCAGCACCAGGATGCGGTCGCGCACGACCTTGTCGCCCTTGAACCCGGCCTGGAGCAGGTTGAAGCACACGAAGACCAGCAGGCCCATGAGGATCCAGAACAGCAGGTCCTGGC
>JALUJS010000508.1 GCA_027056825.1 Candidatus Krumholzibacteriia bacterium
TCCGCGGTCCACAGGTTGTCCAGGATCCAGTCCCTGAACCTGCGCAGCATATCCCCGCGGCGCTTGCGCACCAGCGCGCCCTTGAGGTTGGGATCGACCGCTTCGAGGACGGTCAGGACGCGGTCGAAGGTCGCGTCGGGAAACTGCAGCGACACCCCCCACTCGTCGGTGAACCAGCCGTGCCCGTTCTGGGCGCGGCCCAGCACCGACTGGGGCAGCAGGTCGGCCAGGGTGGCCGGACCGGCGGCGAACCGCTGCTGCATGAGGTACTCGAAGTCCCGCCGGACCAGGTGGGAGAACAGCTCGCGGTCGCGCCGCAGGTCCATGACCCGGACGCCCTCGCGGCGGCCCTCCCGGCGGCCGTCACCGGACCGCTCCCTGCCGCGGCCCCGGCGGCCGCCGACGCGGTCCAGGAGGTCGTCGATCCGCTGGATCGGGGACCGTTTGCGCCGGGGTCGTCTGGCCACCGCGTCCTCCCGCCTCAGTCCCGGCCGCCGGCTTCGTCACCCTCGGTCCAGTCGGCGAACAGGGCGTCGGTGAACTGGTCGGGATCGAAGACGGCGAAGTCCTCCACCTGCTCGCCCATGCCCACGAAGCGGACGGGCAGGCCCAGGGTCTCGGCGATGGCCACCACGATGCCGCCCTTGGCCGTGCCGTCGAGCTTGGTCAGGACCAGGCCCTCCACGGGGATGGTCTCGGCGAACACCCGGGCCTGGCTCAGGCCGTTCTGCCCGGTGTTGGCGTCCACCACCAGCAGGGTCTCCGGATCGCGGCCCGTACGCCTGCGGATCACGCGGGCCACCTTCCCCAGTTCGTCCATGAGGCTGGTCTTGGTGTGCAGGCGGCCGGCGGTGTCCACGATGAGCACGTCGCAGCCGCGGGCGGCCGCGGCGCTCAGGGCGTCGAAGACCACCGCCGCCGGATCGGCGTTCTGACCCTGGGAGATGCAGTCCACGCCGATGCGTTCGGCCCAGATCTGCAGTTGCTGGACGGCCGCGGCGCGGAAGGTGTCCCCCGCCGCCAGCATCACCTTGCGTCCCTCGGCCTGCAGCATGTGGGCCAGCTTGGCGATGGAGGTGGTCTTGCCCGTGCCGTTGACCCCCACCACGAAGATGACGCGCAGGTCGGCCAGTTCGGGGCGCTCGGCCACGGCGGCGTCCGGGCTCTCCTTCCCCTTCTTCTTTTTCTTCTTCTTGCCGCCGGTCTCTTCGGCGCCATCCCAGCTCAGCGGCTTCAGCCGGGGCCGGGCCTCGGTGAGGATCCGCCGGACATCACCGCTGATGCCCTCGAGGACCGACTCCAGGGTGGCCTCGCCGCCTTCCTCCTTCAGGCGCTTCTCGATGTTCCGCGTGATGGCCACCGCGGACTGGACGCCCATGTCGGCTGAGATCAGCAGCTCCTCGATCTGGTCGAGGGTTTCCTCGCCCAGGCGCACGCGCCCCCCGAAGAGGTTGCGCATGCGTCCCACGAAACCCTCGCGGGTCTTGCGCAGGCCCTTGCGAAAACGGTTCAACGCGCCCCGGATCATTCGCTCGCCTCCAGGGTGCGGTCCGTACCGTCCTCCGGCACGGGCTCGGCTTCCTCCCCGCTTTCCTCCTCGGGGACCGGCTCCACCGGCCCGGCCTCGGCGTCCAGGTTGCGGCGACGGCGCGCGATGGCGTCGCCCAGGTCCTGATCGCTCTGGGTCTGGGCCACGTCGTGGAAGCTCACCGAGACGATGTTGGAAACACCGGGCTCCATCATCGTCACCCCGTAGAGATGGTTGGCCGTTTCCATGGTCAGCTTGTTGTGGGTGATGACCAGGAACTGGGTGGTCTTGCTGAACTCCCGCAGCATGTTGACGAAGCGGCCGATGTTGGCATCGTCCAGCGGGGCGTCCGCCTCGTCCAGCATGCAGAAGGGCGAGGGCTTGACCAGGTAGACCGCGAACAGCAGGGACAACGCCGTCAGGCACCGTTCGCCGCCCGAGAGCAGGGCCACGGTGTCGACGACCTTGCCGGTGGGCTGGGCCGTCACATGGATCTTGCTGTCCAGCGGGTCGTCGGTGCGGATGAGCTGCAGGTCCGCGCGGCCGCCCTTGAACAAGGTCTGGAAGACGGCGATGTAGTTGCGCCGCACCTCCTCGAAGGTCTCCAGGAAGCGCTTGCGGGCGGTGCGGTTGATCTCGGCGATGGCCTTCTGCAGGTCGTCCCGGGCCCGCTCCACGTCGTCCCGCTGGTTCTCCAGGAATGTCAGGCGCTCCTTCTTCTCCTCGTATTCCTCCAGGGCCAGGTGGTTGATGGGGCCCAGGCTCCCCAGCTTCTTCTTCTTCAGGTCCAGCAGTTCCTCCGCCTGGGCGGTCTGGAAGACATCCCCG
>JALUJS010000509.1 GCA_027056825.1 Candidatus Krumholzibacteriia bacterium
CGCATAAGCGCCCGCCTCGGTGGAGTCCGGCCTTCCCGGGCAGGAACAGGACCGGGAAAGTTTTCCGCCCGCAGGATGATAGGGACACCCCGGTCCGGTGTCCAGTGGACCGTTTGCGCCGCCCTGAAAATCCCCTATTATTGGCCCCCGTCCCGGCCGGGGAACACCTCCCCCCACGACCGCCGGGACCACCACCGACCGTGGAGAAGACATGGAGTACCAGAATTTCGACTGTCAGATCGACGGCGGGTGCGCCCGGGTGCGCATGATCGGGCCCGGCGCCCCCCGCCTGGAGGATCTGTGCGACGAGTTCCTGGACCTGGGCCTGCGCCTGCAGGAGGATCGGGCCGTCCGCTGCATCCTGCTGACCGACGGCGACCACGCCTTCGCGTTCCATCATGAACTCGCCGACCTCTCCCGCGCCCAGTTGGGCGCCGAAGGCACCGGGCGGCTGGACGCCGGCATGGAGATGGCGCGGAAGATCGTCACCCTCATGGCCGAGATCCCCAAGCCCATCGTGGCCGCCACCCGGGGCGACATCCGGAACTTCGGCCTGGGCTTCTTCATGGCCGCGGACATCCGGCTGGCCGCGCCCACGGCCACCTTCACGGCCCCTGACCCCACCTCCGGCCTCCTGCCGGGCTGGGGTTTGAGCCACGTCCTGCCCCGCCTCATCGGTCCGGGCCGCACGCTCGAGTTCCTGCTGACCCGCCGCACCCTGACCGCGACCGACGCCGCGGCCATCGGCCTGGTGGACCGTCTCATCGACGAGGGACGCTGGGAGGAGGAACTGGACGCGGTGGCCGGGAAACTGAGCCTGGTGCCCCAGCCCGCATTCAGCCTGCTGAAGCTCTCGGTCCAGCAGGCCGCGAACCTGGACTTCACTTCGATGCTCTCGCTGGAATGGGAGGCCCAGCAGCAGTGCTGGCAATCGCTGGAGACCAGCGAGGGACTGCGGGCCTGGCAGGAGGGCCGCGACCCGGTGCTCGGTGTCGATCCCGGGAATACCGAATGCGAGGACTGACCCGTCCGCCATCCTGGGTCCGGGTCATTCATGGGCATGAAGAAGGCCGCCAAAAGGCGGCCTTCTTCATAGGGCGAATATGCAGGACGAACCGAGGTCTACCGGAACAGGGCCTTGACCGAGCCGAAGCTGGCGTCCTCGTTGTCCACCGGGCCGCAGTCGCCGTTGGCGATCAGCTGGGCCTGGTCGGTGCCGCCGACGGCGGGCACGAGACGCTTGACCAGGTTCAGGTCGTCACCATCGACGTAGGCCGGCAGGTCGTTGCCCAGGGTGTCGTAGTACACCGGGCCCAGGAAGCCGTAGAACGGAACGGTGTCATCGCTGATCACGAACTGCATGTCGGCGATCACAAGGGTGCCGTTGACCGGGAACAGGGGCGTGCCCAGACCGATGATGTACTCGTACTGGCGGTTGGCCGCGTTGATGGCGTCGCCACGCGGGGTGACGGAGGTGAACTGACCGCCGCCGCTGCTGGTGATCTTGACTTCCCAGCCGGCAACGCTGTTGCTGGTGACGTGGGTCAGGACCAGGTAGGCGGGGTACAGGTTCACGGCCGGGGCGGCGCCGCAGTAGGTGGTCGCGCCTTCATCGAAGTAGATGCCGATGTTGTCTTCCCAGTTCAGCTGGGCGAAGGCGGAGGTGCTGACCAACAGCGCCGTGATCGTGAGGGCGAAAAGCAACTTCTTCATGGTTGTCGCTCCTATGAAGTAGGGTGTGACGGTTTGGGGCGAACCCCGCGAATGCATCGACTGCTCTACCAAGGATTATAACACAGATGATGCTGTTTTGAATAAAAAAAATACCTGCGCATAAGATTTTTTCCGGGATGACCCGATGTTTATGAATATTCGTGCGCAAAAGCAGAAATCGATGAACTCCCTTGTATTTCAACAACATACATAAAACCCCCCATGGTTTCCCGTGGAGCGGGAAACCCGGGGGGTCAGGAAAAAATCTGCCGCAGACTACCGGAACAGGGACTTGACCGTTCCGAAGGAGGTCTGCTCGGTCTCCACGACGCAACCGTTGTTCAGGCTGATCACCCAGTCGTCGACGCCGCCGAGGTGCGGATACATCACCTGGACATCGGTCAGGTCCTCACCGTTGACATAGGCCGGCAAGGCCTCGGGCGCGGTGTGGTAGTACACCGGTCCCACGTAACCGTACACGGGCACCATCCCGTCGATGACGTAGAGCTGGATGTCCATGAGCACCAGCAGGCCGTCCACCGTGGGCTGGGGAGTTCCCAGGCCGATGATGTACTCGTCCGCCCTGGTGGCCGCGTTGATGAAGTCGTACCGCGGCACCAGCGAGGTGGGCACCGCGCCCGCGCCCTGGAAGTACACCTTGCTCTCCCAGCCGCCGACGGTGGGTCGGGTCGCATGGGTCAGGATGAGGTACACGTTGACGAAGGTGCCCGGAGGACTGCCGCAGCAGTAGTTGGTGGCGGCTTCGTCGTAGTACATCCCGATGTTGTTGTCGTTGTAGGGCCAGTTGGTCTGGGCTCCCGCGATGGAGGCGCACAGGATGATCACAAGGAGCATGAGCAAAGATTTCATAGGAACCCTCCTGAAAGACGTTTGACAAAAGATGCTCGGCAAAGGTGCAGTCGCCGGGATATTCTCCTCCCAGCAACTCCACCCTATCAGAAATATTCCCAGATTTCACTAAAAAACTTCCTGCGGGATCATTTTTTTCCCGTCCGCGGCGCATGGCCGCCGTCCCGGCAGAATCCGGCCCCTGTGCGAATAACTTACTTTGTTATTTAATGTTATGCCTCCGAGCAAGGAAATCCTTGCGGGTTTACCCCGCTTCCCCCACCCTGCACAATCAGGATTTCTCACCACGAGCCCGCATGATTGCGGGCTGATCCCCTGCCAGGAGGATGAACAATGCGAATTCCCCTTCCCACCCCCCGCCGGTCGGGCGTCGTGGTCATCGCCGTCGCGATGCTGGCGGCCGGCTTCGCCGCCGCGGAGCGAAACCACGTCATCGTGCCCGAGGATTACTTCGATCTGGCCAGCATCGTGAATCTCGCGGTCTCTCCCGACGGCAGCCGCGTTGCCTACACCGAAAGCCGTTGGGGCGAGGGCAAGGAAGGCCGCAAGTCCGACCTCTGGCTGCTGGATCGCAAGAGCGGAAAGACGACCCGCCTGACCTTCGACGGGTTCGGCGGGGGGGCGGCGGCCTGGAGCCCCGACGGCCGCCTGATCTACTTCCTGGGCCGGGACCGCGCCGGCCGGGATCAGCCCCCCCATGACGGCTCGCTGCAGGTCTGGAGCATCGACACCGGCACCGGACGCTTGCAGGCGGTCACCCGCGTGGACGACGGGGTCGGAACCTTCAGGTTGGCCCCCGACGGAAGCGCCATCTACTACACCACCACCGAGGACCTCGACCCCACGGACTGGGCGGATCTGCGTGGGCGCTTCGGGGACCTGGAGTACGGGGCCGACAGCCGCACCGCCACCGCCGTCCATCGCCTGGATCTGGACTCCTGGCGCACCGAAACGATCCTGCCGGCGGAGCGGTACATCTGGGACCTGGAGGTCGCCCCCGCCGGGGACCGGTTGGCGCTGATCACCACCGCAGACAGCGAACTGATCAACCGGGAGGGCTGGTCCCGCGTGGAGGTCGTGGACACCGCCACCGGCGCCACAACCGCCCTGACCGACCAAGCCTGGCGCGCGGACCATCCCTCCCCCTACGGCTGGCTGGAGGACCTGGCCTGGTCCCCGGACTCCAAAGCGGTGGCCTTCGCCATCAGCTACGACGGTTACGCCTCGCGGATCTGGACGGCCGAGGAAAATGACGGCACCTGGTCCCTGCAGGAGGTCGCGCGACCGGGCAGGACCTCCTACGCCGGCGGCCTGCAGTGGCGGGGGGACAAGGGCCGGACCCTGTGCTACCGCGGCGAGGCCATGGCCCGGATCCGGGTTCTGGCCACCTGGGATGTCCGCGGCGGCCGCCAGGGCAAGACCTCTGTGCTGACCCCGGGCGACTGGGTGGTCGGCGGCTTCGCCTTCGACCGGCGCGGGAACAACCTCACGGTGGTCGCCGAGACCACCACCCGCATGAATGACCTCTACGCCGTGGACCGGAAGGGGAGGCTGACCCCGCTGACGGACGTGAACCCCCAGGTCGCCACCTGGATCCTGCCCCGCATCGAGCACGTGAGCTGGACCGGCGCGGACGGGGACACCTGCTGGGGCATCCTGGAACTGCCGGCGGACTACGACCCGGCCGACGGCCCCCTGCCCGCGGTGGTGGAACTGCACGGCGGCCCCACCAGCAGCACCAAGTTGCGCCTGCGCCTGTGGATCTACGGCCGCTCGGTCTTCGCCTCCCGGGGCTACGCCCTGCTGAGCCCCAACTACCACGGCTCGACCGGGTACGGGGACGAGTTCCTGGCCAAGCTCATCGGCCGCGAGAACGAGATCGAGGTGAAGGACATCGCCGCGGGCACCCGTTGGCTCATCGACCAGGGCTACGCCGACCCCCAGCGCATCGGGGTGATGGGCTGGAGCAACGGCGGCTACCTGACCAACTGCATGATCACGGCCGAACCGGACCTCTACGCCGCGGCCAGCAGCGGGGCCGGCGTCCTGGACATGGTGATCCAGTGGGGCACCGAGGACACCCCCGGCCATGTCATCAACTTCAACCGGGGCCTGCCCTGGGAGCAGCCGGACCACTACCGCGAGGCTTCGCCTCTCTACCACCTGGACCGGGTGAAGACCCCCACCCTGATCCACGTGGGCGGCAACGATCCGCGCGTGCCCCCGGCCCACAGCAGGGCCCTGTTCCGCGCCCTGCACTACTACCTGCACGTTCCCACGCAACTGGTGGTCTATCCCGGCGAACCCCACGGGTTGACCACCCACGAGAACCGCCTGGCCAAGATCACCTGGGACCTGGCCTGGTTCGACCGGTACCTGGGAGGACAGGAGGAGACGGAGGGAGAATAGGGGAAGCCGATCCGGTCTCAGGAAGCGGCCGCCCGGACGGCCGCTTCCATGCGCTCGCAGGCCTCGGCCAGCAGGGCGCGCGGGCAGCCGAAGTTCAGGCGCAGGAAGCCCGGCGCCCCGAAATCGCGGCCGTCGGACAGACCGACCCCGTGGTCGACGAAGAAGGCGTGGGGACGCTCGAGCTCCAGGCCGCGCACGTCCAGCCAGGCCAGGTAGGTGGCCTCGACGCGGGCCATGGTCACCCCCGACCATCCCGCCACGCAGCCGGCCAGGTAGTCCCGGTTGCCGCGCAGGTAGTCCAGCAGCGCGATCCGCCAGGGTTCGCCGTGGCGGTAGGCGGCCGCCGCCGCGGCCATGCCCAGCACGTTGGGATGCGGCACGATGCCGGCGGCAGCCCGCCGGAACCTGCGGCGCAGGTCCGCAGCGGGGATGACGGCGAAGGCGCAACCCAGGCCGGCGATGTTCCAGGTCTTGCTCGGGGCCATCAGGGTGATTGTGCGGGCGGCCACTTCCGGGCCCAGGGTGGCCAACGGCTGGTGGCGCCGGTGGCGGTCCAGGACCAGGCCGCAGTGGATCTCGTCGCTGCAGATCACCAGGCGCCGCTCCAGGCAGACCTCCGCCACCGCCTGCAGTTCGTCCTCGGCCCATGCCCGGCCCACCGGATTGTGGGGGTGGCACAGCAGCAGCAGCCGCGCCCGGTCCGAGAGCCCGCGCGCCAACTTTCCGGCGTCCAAGCGCCAGCCGGCGGCGTTGTCCCCGGCCAAGGGGACCGTCTCCAGCGCACGCTGCATCAGCGCAGGAACCTTCAGGAACGGCGGGTACACCGGCGTCAGCACCCCCACCCCGTCGCCCGCCTCGCCCACCGACCGGCAGCAGACGCTCAGACCGCTGACCAGGCCCGGCAACCACACCAGCCAGTCCGGATCGACTTTCCAACCGTAACGGCGGTCCAGATCGTCCCGCACCGCTGCGACCAGGTCGTCCGTGGGATGCCCGTAACCGAACACGCCGTGGTCGACGCGGCTCCGGAGGGCTTCCATGACCGCAGGCGGAGAGACGAAGTCCATGTCCGCCACCCACAGCGGCAGGACGTCACGGCCGGCGTAACGGCCCCACTTCTCGCTGTCGGTGCCGCGGCGCTCGACGGGCGTGTCGAAATCGAAGGCGGAGAATCCGGTCATGGCCGGCGACCGATCTCGGCCAGGTAGGCCGCCACCTGTTCGACGGCCGCCTCCGCGTCGGGAACAACGCGCCAGCGGGAAGGCTGCCCCGGGGAGGCGCAGGCGTCCAGGAAGGCGGCGCCCGGATCGAAGTCCAGCAGGACCACGGGGCGGCCGAAGCGCAGGGCCATGGCGATCTCGCTCAGGGTGCCGCCGTTGCCCCGGCAGGCCACCACCACGTGGCTGCCCAGGATGTTGACCACGTTGCGGCCCGCCCCCAGGCCGGTGGGAATCACGATGTCCAGCCCCGCGGCCGCCGCGTCACGGTCGTCGTCGAACAGCACGCCCACGGTCAGGCCCCCTGCCTCGTGGGCCCCGGTGATGCTGGCCTGCATGACTCCCGTGGGCCGGCCTCCCGAAAGCAGGACCCAGCCGCGGCGGGCGATGAGGCCGCCCAGTTCCCGGGCCTGGGCCACGGTGCGCTCGTCGGCGCTCGACCCGCCCATCACCCCGATCACGGTGCGGCTCATGATCCACCTCCAGCGTCACCCACTCCGGCCTCGTCCAGCATGCCCTCGATGCGCGAGGAATCCACTTCGGGGGCGAACTCGCCCCCGCGCAGGAACTCGCATTCGACATGCGCGACGCCCAGGCCCTGGGCCAGCATGGTCAGGGTGCGGGACGCCGAGCGCTGGGCCTCGGCCTCGGCCTTGCGCACCAGTTCGCCGGCCAGGCCCCGCGCCTGCTGGCGGGTCTCGGAGATGAGCTTGTTCTTGGCGTCCACGCTGAACCCGCCGGTGATGAAGCGGCCCAGCAGGTCAGGCATCAACCACGGAAGCAACTCCGTCTTGTCCTCGCTGTGGATACGCATGTCGCGGATCAGGACCGCGTGGCGGCACGGGGGCAGCGTCAGCCGGAAGCCGTCGCCCTGTTCGGTGATGGCGAAGCGCGGATCGGTCAGGTCGTAGCGGAAATCCACGTCGAACTCGATGACCAGGGTGATGCGCTGGGACGACAGCAGCCAGTTCAGGTACTTCTTCCCGAAGTCCCCGAACCAGTGGTCGCTGGCCGTCAACACCTCCTTGGTCATGATGCGGAAGACGCTCAGTTCGCCCACCGCGCGCATGCTGGTGATGAAGCTCTGGCGGCTGACCACCACGGGCCCGGCCTTGCCGCCGCGCCCGCGCCGGGCGAATCGATACCCCAGCCAGCCGGCGAGGGCGGCAATCAGGCCGCCGCCGAAGCCCAGCAGCACGTTGCTCACCGGTCACCTCCGTCGTCCATCGCTACAGGCACACGAATCCAACCCGCAGAGGATGGCAAACATGGGGGTGATGGGCAAGGGAGGATCCCCGCAGGGATCAGACGACCAGGTTCGGCAGGACCTGTTCCAGCTGCTCCCGGGAGAAGACCACCGGAAGGCGGGGCAGATCCGCATGCCCCTGGGGCGCGGCCGCCCCCGGATCCAGCAGCAGGACCACCTCGGCGTTCAGCGCGGACAGGAAGGTCATGAGCTGGTCGAACTTGGCCGCGGTCATGCACTGCGGGTCCACCAACACCACGTCCACGGCCTCGCTGCCCGCGGCGTTGTTGAACAGGTCCTCCATGGGATACATCCGGTGCCCCATGTACTGGAGGATGGTCGCCACCCACTC
>JALUJS010000510.1 GCA_027056825.1 Candidatus Krumholzibacteriia bacterium
GGATCATCCTGAAGCTCTCGGATTCCGAAGGCAGGGAACTCCACATGCCGACGGAGAACTCGGCCCATTCCAGGAGGACATCGAAGGCCAACAGGCCCAGGACGATGTTGCCCAGCAGGAGCATGGTCTGCTTGAATTCGGGAGTGCCCCGGCCACCGCCCCAGACGTAGTGGACCATGGCGACCATGGCCGCGCCCGAAAGCAGGGCGCCCACCAGGAACAGGATCGGGGTCAGCCCGGAATTCCAGTAGGGGCGGGCGCCCACGACGCCGAAGATCCCCCCCTCCGAACCGTAGAAAGCCACCGCCAGGGGCAGGCCCACCATGCCGAGGATCCGCAGCCTCCGGGCATCATTCTCGCGGGCGGTTTCGGAAAGGTCGGTCCGGCCGAAGGTCAGGAAACCGCACAGGGCGCCGGAAGCACCGCCGCTGCGGGACCGCTGTACCATTTTGGTCCGCAGGGCTGTCCAGAACTGGATCAGCAGGACGATGAGGTAGGCCCCGTAGAAGTAGGGCATCCAGCCCATGACCGACCCGAAGTTGGTGTTGGTGACCATCCGCAGGACCCGCCCCATGTGGCCCAGGTCCATCCAGACCATGACCAGGGAGCCGATCAGGGTGGCCAGCGCCGTCAGCAGGGCCAGGGGGCCGATCTTGGCGAGGGCCTTGACCCGGAACACGTAGACGATGGATGACATGACGAAAGCCCCGGCCGAGATGCCCATCAGGTAGATGTAGCCGGCGACCCACAATCCCCAGGGGATGTAGGAGCCGTAGTTGGCCCCGGCGTGGCCCATCGTCAGGCGGTCCTTGAGGCCCACCAGCCCCACCAGGAAGCCGATGATCGTCAAGGCCCAGAACAGCCTGTCGACATTGGATTTTTCTGCGCTCATTATCTCATCCCCCTTACAAGAGGTAGTGGACCTTGGGCTTCGTTCCCATTTCTTCCTTGAGAACCACGGCATTGCTGCTGCCGATCAACTCGGCCACCAGGCTGTCCGGATCGTTGGCGTCGCCGAAGTAGGTCGCCCTGCCGATACAGGTGACCACGCACTCGGGCAACATGCCGTTTTCGAGGCGATGGACGCAGAAGTGGCATTTGCGCACATTGCCCACGGGGGATTTGTGGTCGTCCCGCTCCCAGACCTTCTCGTAGTCGTGGGCCGGGGCGTGCTCGTAGGCCGTGGCCCGGTCGCGGTCCAGGAGGGCGTCCGTGGTGTTCTCGGTGCCGTCGGTGTAGTTGCGGCCCGTATCGAAGGTGCGGGCGCTGTAGGGGCAGGCGGTGATGCAGTAGCGGCAGCCGATGCACTGGTCGTAGTCGATCTCGACGATGCCGTCCTTGCGCATCCAGGTGGCGTGCACCGGGCAGGCATCCGTGCAGGGAGGATTCTCGCACTGCATACAGGGCCGGGAGATCCAGCGCCGGGTGACGTTGGGATAGGTCCCGATCTCCTCTTCCAGGGTGGGGCGGTACACGACCCCGGGCGGAAGCTTGTTCTCGGCGATGCAGGAGATGGTGCAGGCATGGCACCCCACGCACTTGCGCGTGTCGATGACCATGGACCATTTGCGCTGTTCCAGAGGCTTCTTCAACGCCCGCTGCAGGTCGCGCATCATGCGGATGGTGGGATCCTCGCCGGGCTCCGCGTCGGGCAACTTGGGCATGTAGGCCTGTTCGGCCGCCCGGGCATCCTTGCTGGCCAACAGCATCCCGCCCACGACGGCGGGGGCGACCAGGCCGGCGAAAACCTGACTGCTGAATTTCTTCAGGAATTCCCGGCGCTGATTCTGCTCCTGGAGATCCCTTTCCCCTTCAGGGGGAGGACTCTGGGCAGGCTTGGAATCATGGGTGGACATTCTCGCCTCGCTTTCCCGATCGTGGCGGCGAAGCCACATAGCCTATGTTGAAAGCCGGCGGCCGCCGTGATGAATCGCATCCTTGTCAAGGGCAGCCGTTCACCCTTCTTATAAACAAGAGGCGTTCCAACCCAGCGCTTTGCTGTGATTTTTTTAACTTATTATTCCCCAATAAGTTATGTTGTTTTGAATTTAAAATTCACTGCCTGTCGCGGCCTACAGCCGACAAAAAAACGTCGCCCGCGACGGTCTATCGTTGCCTTCATGACCTCAAAGATTGAACCTTGAGGAATGAATCCATAAGTCATTGAAATAAGATTGTTTTGCGTCGTGTTACGTGTCGAGATTGAACTTTTTCAGCTTGCTCTTGAGCGTCGTGGCCGGGATCCCCAGCAGGCGCGCGGCCTCGGCCTTGTTGCCGCCGGCTTTGGCCATGGCCGCGGTCAGTTGCCGGATCTCGAACTCCGCCAGCGCGCTGTTCAGGTCCTTGCAATCCTGACCTGCGGCTTCCACCCCGGGATCCGCGCCTCCTCCGGTCTGGATCTCCGCCGAGAAGCAGTGGGGCACCAGGGGATTGCAATGACAGGAAAGGAGCAGGCGGTCGGCCTCGTTGCGGACCTGCCGGATGTTGCCCGGCCAATCGTAGTTCCGCAGGCAGGCTTCCGCTTCGGGGGTCAAGGGCGGAGCCTCCTTCCCCGAGGCGGCTTGGATGAAATGTCGCAACAACAAGGGGACATCCTCGGTGTGGGCCCGCACGGGCGGCAGCGTCAACGGATAGACGTTCAGCCTGTAGAACAGATCCCGACGGAACGCCCCCTCCTCGACCATGGCCACCAGATTGCGCTTGGTGGCGGCGATCACCCGGACGTCCACGGAGATCGCCCGGGAGCCCCCGACGCGCTCTATGACCCGGTCCTCCAGCACCCGCAGCAGCTTGACCTGCATGGCCAGGGGCATATCGTCGACCTCGTCCAGGTAGAGGGTACCGCCAGACGCCATCTCGAAGCGACCGAGCCGCCTCCGCGTGGCGCCGGTGAAGGCGCCCTGCTCATGGCCGAACAGCTCGGACTCGAGGACCTCGGGAGCGAACAGGGCGCAACTGACCTTCACCAGGGGGCCCTTGCTGCGCGGGGAAAGGGAATGGATGACCTCCGCCACCAGGTCCTTGCCCGTGCCGGTCTCCCCCTCCAGCAGGATGGTGGTCTCCCCGGAGGCAGCGATGGCCACCTGGTCCCGCAGGCGGACCATCGCCAGGCTTTCCCCAAGGATCCGGTCCAGGCCCTTGCGCGGACGCAGCTGTTCCTTCAGCAGGCGATTCTCGTCCTCGATGAGATTCACATGCTCCACCTGGCGCAGTCGCAGGATCAACTCTTCCAGGGGGAAGGGTTTGGTCAGGTAGTCCGTCGCACCGAGCCGCATGGCTTCCACCGCGGTCTCCACGGTGCTGAAGGCCGTCATGACGATTACCTTGGCCCGGACTCCCCGGACGCGAAGCTCCCGCATGAACTGCAGGCCGTCCATGTCCGGCATGCGCAGATCCGTCAGGACCACATCGGGAATCCAGGTCTCGACCTCGGCCAGGGCGGCGGCGGCGGCCGGGTAGCCGCGGACCTCGAACCCCTGCTCGGCCAGGTCGTCCTCCAGGCTGACGCGCTGGATCTCCTCGTCCTCGACGATCATGATCCTCATGGTTCCCCTTCCCCGTTGTCCCGGCCGGCGGCCGGCAGCTCGATGCTGAAGACCGTGCCCCGCCCTTCGCGGGGACTGCAACTGATGCGCCCCTGGTGCCGATCGATGATTCCCGCGGCGATCCACAGGCCCAGGCCGGTTCCCCGGCCGGGCTCCTTGGTGGTGAAAAAGGGATCGAAGATGCGCGGCTGCACATCCGGAGGTATTCCCCTGCCCTCGTCGCTGACCCGGATGCGGATCTCCCGCGGTCCCGCTTCCAGAGCGATGCGCACCCTGCCGCCCTCCTGTGAGGCGTCGATGGCGTTGAGCAGGAGATTGAGGATAACCTGCTCCAACTCCCTGGCGTTACCCCGGGCCATGGCAGCCGTGCCGTCCGGGGGCGGGATCAACTCCACACCTGCGGTCCCGGCCTTCGGCCCGGCCAGCCGGCAGGCGTCCAGCGCGACCGCCCGCACGTCAACCGGCCGCATCACCGGGTCGCTCGTGCGCGTGAAGTCCAGCAGGTTGCCCACGGTCTGCTCGATGTGTTTCAGGGCGTTGTCCATGAGCTGGGAATACTTCGCCGTCTGCACCGGATCGTCCGGCTTGCGCATGATCCGGTTGAGGCAATTGCGGGCGCCCGAAAGGGGGTTGTTGATCTCATGGGCCAGGCCGGCCACCAGGGTTCCGGTGGTCGCCAGCTTCTCGGCCTGGACCAGGGCCCTGCGGCTTTCCTCTTCGGCCCTGTGGGCCGCACGCAGTCGGTCCAGCATGGACTGGAAGCTGTCCTGCAGGTCCTTGATCTCGTCGTTCCACCACGGCGAGAGGCTGACCTCGTACGAAGGCGGGGAAACGCCGGACATGGCCCCGGCGAGCTGCTTGATGGGCCGGGCCAGGGCTCGGGACAGGGCGACCGAACCGAGGATGCCCAGCACCCCCAGCACCAGGGCGCCCCAGATGGTCCACCCCTGGAATACCGTGACCCGGCCGGCCTCCTGCTCGTGGGAAAACACCATCACCAGGGTGCCCAGGCGCAGGGAACTGATCTTCAGGGGAACGGCGATGCGGTACAGCCAGGGCGTCTTCAGGGGCTGGAGGGAGGTCTCCTGGACGCCGAGGGTCTCCCGGCCCAGCCTCTGGACCTGGTCCCGGGCGGACAGGGAGTACCGGTCGGCGTTGATCAGGCGACCCTCGGGATCGAAGACCAGCGCCCGCGTCACCCCGGACATGGCGTCGCCCACGATCTCCTCCAGGACATTGTCCAGGAATCCCTCCTCCTCGATCAACTCCAGGTGCGAATACAGGAGGGTGTTTTCCACCGTCAGGGCCGTGGACTCGGCCACCCGGCGGGCCCGCAGCTCGGCCTCCGAAAAGACGAAGCTACGGAACGCCGCCAACAACCAGACCTGCAGCGCCAGGATCCCCAGCACGATGACCACCGTGGCGGTCACGACGAACTTGATCTCCAGCGAAAGCCGGCGGCGGCGCAGGAGGTTCCCGGGATTCATCGCCAGTCTCCGGGCGTATAGCCTGCGCTTTCCAGGTCATGGAGCATTCGTGTCAGGACATCGTAATCACCGGAACTGGTCAGGGCGAAACCGTGGCGGAATTCCGGGTCCCAATCCTGGATCGTGCCCGCCAGGTCCGGGTCGTCGGGATCCATGTTCACCAGGACCGACCGCATGAGCATGGCCAGGGAGTCGGGACAGGCCGGACCGGCGACGATGGGCACGCCGGGAATGGGGTCGGAGACCCCGATGATGCGCAGTCCGTACTTCATGTAGTCGCGGGCCACCACATCCTTGAGGGCGCCGGCGTCGTATTCACCGGACAGGACGCTCTTGGCCACGCGGTCGTGGTGGTTGGTGAAGCTGTAGGAGGAAAGATCCTTCAGCATGATGCCCCGTTTCCACAGCATATGGATGGGCACAAGGGCTCCGGAGGTCGAGTGGGGCGAGGCCAGGGCCAGGGAGCGCCCCACCAGCTCGTCCACCGACTGGAGCGGCGAATCGTCCCGGACCACGAACACGCTGCGGTAGTAAGGGTCGCCGCGATCGGAAAGCGGACGCACCAGGGGCTTGACCCCGCACCGCTCCTCCGCCTCGTGGAAGGTCATGCCCCCGAGGGAGGCGATGGCGACATCCCCGTTGCAGATCTTGTTCACGGCGTCGGTGTAGTCGCGGCTCAGAACCAGCTTGAAACGGTAGGGGGTATGCGTGGCCAGGTAGTCCAGCATGGGCTGGTAGTGCTCCACCATGGCCCGGGGGTTGTACCGGGAAATGATCGTCATGCGGATCAACTCTCCCTGCCGGGCCTCGAAAAGGTGGTTTTCGTCCCAGGCCTCCGCCTGCCCTGAGGCCGGCTCCTGGCGCTCCCGGTGCTCCCGGCAACCGGCCGACGCAAGCAGGACCAGCAACAGCAGCAGGATCCGGACAAGGCTCCGGTTGCCTGGATTCATCCTGCATGTCTTGCCGGTTGGCGCCATGGATCCTCCCTGTTGACAATTTCCTGCGTTCCGGTCGGCTTGCCCTGTCTATTCAATCAGTTTATTGTTCAAGCAACATGATCGAGTCGGCTTCAACATATTCTGGAGGTTCAAGCCATGCTCCGCCACCGGAAAACCGTCTTCGCCATGGTGATCGGCGGCCTCCTGCTCATGGCCGGCCTGGTCCAGGCCCAGGAAACAGCCCCCAGCCATAAGCCTGAGGGCAAGCCCGTCAAGCAGCAGTGGGTCCAAATGAAGGATCTGCCGCGGGTCGTCCAGGACACCGTGAAAAAACAGGCCGGCGATCACATCATCGTCAGCCTGAAGAAGATCGACTACAAGAACGAGACCCGCTACAGCATTCGCTGGATCGACGGCGAGAATCTCGTCATCATCCATGTCTCGCCCACCGGCGAGTACCTCTACCGCAAGACCCGTCCGCTGGATGACGACGGGAACAGCGTGGACAACGGGGACGACGAATACGACGGCGGATGTTGAGACTATAGTCCGGCCGCCTCTTCCGGGGTGTTGAAGCTCCTCCAGGCCCCGGCCAGCGGGCCGGGCAAAAGTGGCCGGGCCACCTTCCCGCCGCCTGCCGCCCCGTGTGGTCCGCGGCAACCTTCCAGGACCGGCAGCATCCGCGGGTCGTACCAGGCCCCCAGCGGTTGGGCCGGTCCTTTCTCGTCCGGTCGGGGCATGAGCGCCCAGACGCCCGGACGGCGCTGATCCAGAAGCCAGCCCAGCGCCCCGGCCTCCATCAGGGGCATGTCGCAAGGCAGGAAGACCCAGGCCGCATGGGGATCCCAACGCATGGCCGCCAGCATTCCGGCCAGGGGTCCGCCGCGGCCGGGGATGTCCGGCAGGACCTGAAGGTCCGCCAGGGGCTCGGGCACAGGTCCTCCGCCCAGCAGGCAGATTTCCTCCACATGGCCGGCCAACGCCGCGACCGCCCTCTCCGCCCAGGTCCGGCCCTGATATGTGAGCATCTGCTTCGGCGTGCCCATGCGGAGGGACCCGCCCCCCAGCAGGATGCCCCCGCGTACCGGGCGGCGCAGTACGGTCTCCCGAAGCCAGGGTCCGATCAGATCCAGGGCCGCTGTCAGGCGATCCTCGGCCCGGCCCAGGCACGCGGCCCAGGGCGAGCCGGCGTCCGGCGGCGGAGCTCCATCTTCCCCCTCAAGCCAGATCTTCTTCGGCAAGGGCGTATCCTTGTGTCCCTCGACGATCACCAGGTCGTTGTCCTTCAGCAGCGCCGTGGTGGCCCAGGCCAGGGGATCATCGTCTCCGGGATGGCGGCGCAGAAAGGCCTGCCCCGGATCATGGCCCACCACCGCCGCGCCGGCCCGGAAGAACCGGTCGGTATCCTTGCCTTCGCGGTCGAGGTCCATGCCGTGGGCGTCGTGTTTGACCACGCCCACCGACAGTCCGCTCTCACGGAGAGCCCGCACCAGTTTTTCGACCAGGGTCGTCTTGCCCGAGCCGCTGTAGCCGCAGATGCCGATGACCGGCTGGTAGTCCTCGAGATTCATGGCGCCTCCCGGCGCCATTCTACTTCATGCCGGGGAATAACAAAAGAGGCGCCCCGCCTGCGGCGGGGCGCCCGATATGCCCGGATGGTTCATGCAAGGGCAGCGCTCGGATGAGGAACCACCCGGGCAGGGGCGATCCGGCCCCTGAAACTAGAACTTGTAGTAGAAGGTCACGCGGGGAATGACGTCCGTATCCGGCTCCGGATCGCCGTCGTTCACCGCGCTGTAGCTGACCATCTCCACGTTCGGCATGATATGGAC